>DATBGJ010000645.1:0-3205 GCA_036558045.1 Thermoanaerobaculia bacterium | reverse complement strand
CAACTTCGATCTGATGACGCAAGTAATAGCCGATCACCAAGTAGACGTCTGTCAGGCTGAGAGTCGGAAAACTCAGGACGATCTGTTCGGCGCCTTCCCCGTTCCGGAAAGCATAAACAACGCTGTCCAGGGTGACACGGGTGCCCCCGACCCTGATGGTTCCGTGTTCATCCCTCCGCAGAGGGACGGTCTCGGTCGCGAAAGCTACGCTCATAAAAACTCCCGGGACATTATAGCGGAAGGCCTCGGGGGGGCGCCCGCGGCCGGCCCCTCGATCATGCTGCAGGGCTACTTCTTCCGCGGATGAGGATGCTCCCGCTCCTCGAAGATCGTCTTGTAGAGCAGGCCGGCGATGACGCCGCCGAGGATCGGACCGACGAGGTAGACCCAGAGGTCGGCGAAGTTGCCGGTCGCCACGGCCGGGCCGATGCTGCGCGCCGGGTTGAGGCTGGCGCCGGTCAGCGGGCCGCCCATCAGGATGCAGAAGGTCAGCGTGAGGCCGATCGCGAGGCCGCCGGGAATCGTCGCCTTGCCGCTGATGCCGGCGTTCATCACGGCGTTGACCAGGAAGAAGGTCAGGATCGCCTCCAGCACCACGCCGACGGCCGGCGTGATGGTGATCGTCGCGCTGCCCACTTGGAGGTCGCGGGCGAGCGCCGTCACGCCGAGGCCGGTGGCCGTGCCGCCCAGCACCCAGCGCAAGGCGAGCGCGCCGAGGACACCGCCGAGGATCTGGAAGACGATATAGGAGCCGGCGCGGGCGGCGTCGATCTTGCCGGCCGCCCACACGCCGAGGGTCACCGCGGGATTGATGTGCGTGCCCGAGATGTGGCCGTAGGCGTAGGCGAAGCCGAGGACGACGAGCCCGTGCGCGAAGGCGACTCCCACCAGTCCGCCGATGCCCAGCGCGCCGGCGCCGGCGCCGATGAAGATCAGCGCGAAGGTGCCGATGAACTCGGCGAGCAACGATGTCGAAAGCTTGTGGTACATGAACCCCCTCCTTTTGGAATCGAAGACAACCACGGTCCCCCGCGGGACCGTCACTGCTTGTGAATCACGACCTCGACGCGGCGGTTCTTCTGCCGGCCCGCGTCGTCGTCGTTGCTGGCCACCGGCCGGCTCTCGCCGGCGCCGCGGGTGGTGAAGCGCTCGGCCGCGATGCCCTCGCGCTCGGCGAGCCAGCGCTTGACCGACTCGGCCCGGCGCAGCGAGAGCCGCTGGTTGTAGGCGTCGTCCCCCTTGGAATCCGTATGCCCCTCGAGCTCCACCTTGCCCGCCGGATAGGCGCGGATCACCGTGGCGAGCTGCGCCAGGGCCGTGGCCGCGTCGCTCCGGATGTCCGCCTTGTCGAAGTCGAAGAGCACGTCGGCCGGCAGCGCGACGCGGACCTCCAGATTCGTCTCCTGCGCGCCGAGCGATTGCATGGCTTGGCGGACCTCCTGCACCGTGGCGACGATGCCGCTCCCCTGGCCAGCCACACCTGTCGCGAGACCCTGGATCTCGAGGATCGATGGCACGAGATTCAGCGCCCGGTTGGCGCCCATCCGCGCGACTGCGGCTTCGGCGGCCGCCTCGGTGGCCGGCGCCCATGGATCCACATAAGGCGGCTCCGCGGCGAGCGCCGGCATGGCGATGACAACGAGCGCCGCCCAGCTCAGGACTCGGACGAGACCGGCGAAGCTCATCTAGACGTCCTGGATCGGCAGGTCCTCGAAGGGAGACATGCCGGGTAGCTGCAGCGTTACCGCCTTGACGTCGGCCGGCGGCGCCGGGAACTTCATCCACAGCGTCATGGACTGTCCCGGCTGGAGCCGGTCGTACCAGCGGTCGTTCCAGCCTGAGCGCAGGGCCGCGATGTAGGCGCCCTTCTCATCCTTGAGCACCTCGTATTTCTTGCCGGCGCCGAGGTCCATCAGGTAGACCTCGTCGTATTTGATCTCGGACTGGATCTCGGCCCCGGCGTGGTTGCGCAGCACGACCTTCGCCGTCAGCGTGTTGCCCTTGCGCTTGAATTCGGTCACGTCGGCGCTGATCCCCGACCAGTTGGTCTCCTGGCTGGCCAGCGTGGCCGCCGGAGCGCCGGCCGGCGCGGCGCTCGCAGCCGTGGTGCCCGCGCCTGTCGGGGCCGTTGCCGGCGGTGTTGCCTCGGCGGCCGGAGCTGGCGTCGCAGCCGCGGGGCTCGCCGGCGTGGCCTCGGTCGATGAAGTCGAGGCGGCTGTCTCCTCGCGCGCGCGACAGGCGGCGGCGAGCAGCAGGACGGCCGAGAGGGCGAAGAAGATCTGGCGGTTCATGACGATCCTCCCTATCTCACTCATGCGGGATGGTTGCGCTTCGCTTGCATGGCCCCGACGAGGCGGGTGGCCAGGGCGCGGGGCGACACGCGGACGGACTGTACACCCAGCTTGTTGATCAGGCCCGGGATGACGATCCGCTTACCTTTCTGGAAACCTTCGTAGCCGGCGCGCGCCACGGCCGCGGCGTCCATCACCTTCAAGGGACCGGTGAAGAGCCCGGAGTCCTGCATCTCGGCCCGCGCCTGGAAGCCGGTGGCGGTGGGGCCCGGGCAGAGCGCGGTGACCGTGACGCCGCCGCCGCGCAGCTCCTCGCCGAGGGCTTCAGAGAACGAGAGCACGTAGGCCTTGGTGGCGTAGTAGACGGCCATCAGCGGTCCGGGCTGAAAGGCGGCCGTCGAGGCGACATTGAGGACGCCGCCCCGGCGGCGGGCGAGCATCCCCGGCAGGAATCGCTTGGTCAGGTGGGTGAGGACGGCGACGTTGAGCTGGATCTCCTCCAGCTCGCTCGCGAGGTCCGTCTCGGCGAAGGGCCCGAAGGTGGCGAAGCCGGCGTTGTTGACCAGCACGTCGACGGCCGTTCCGACGCCCTCCAGCTCCTGGAAGATCTCGTCCGGCGCGCCGTGCGCGGTGAGGTCCTTGGCGAGCACCCGCACGGCGACGCCATGCCGGTTCCGCAGCTCGCCGGCCAGTTGCTCGAGCTTGCCGCCGCTCCGCGCCACCAGCACCAGATCGTAGCCACCGGCCGCGAAGGCGCGGGCCAGCTCCCAGCCGATACCGCCCGAAGCGCCGGTGACGAGCGCCGTCTGCCGCGCTGCCATTGGTAGATCCTTACTCCTTAACCGTGTTGCCACGGCGTTCGAAGTCAAGACCCCCTTTCAAACCGTGCATGCGGATTTCCCGCACACGGCTTA
>DATBGJ010000644.1:0-7778 GCA_036558045.1 Thermoanaerobaculia bacterium | reverse complement strand
CTGTTCCAGGTGCCGCCCAAGATGGCCTTCTTCGATTGCGGCGGCGTACGGCTGTACCTCGGCTTGCCGGAAGAGGAGGAGTTCGACCATCCCGGCTCTATCCTCTACTACAAAGTGGACGACATCAACGCCGCCTGGGAGACTCTGCGCGACCGCGGCGCCGATCTCGTGCGGGATCCCCACCTCGTCGCCCGCATGCCGGACCACGAGCTCTGGATCGGCTTCTTCAAGGACTCCGAGGGCAACACGCTGGCCCTGATGAGCGAGGTACGGTAGCCCTGGCAGAGGCCGCTTTCGCTGCACGACTCCACTGTGGACGGTCTGAACGAGGGTAGTTCCGGTTCAAAACAGGGTAGATTCGTTCTGAACCAGGGTAGGTTATTTATGATCCCACTGTTGGTTCGTCCGGAACCAGGGTAGTTTCGTCCGAAAACAGGGTGGTTTCAATCTGTACCAGGGTAGTTTCGTTCTGGACTAGGGTAGCTTATTTAAGATCCTACTGTTGGTTCGTCCGGAACTAGGGTAGTTTCGTCCGAAAACAGGGTGGATTCAGTCTGTACCAGGTAGTTCGTTTCGGTTACCGCCCTGGCTTTGGGCATCTCCCTTGCAACCTTCGAGGGGAGTACTGAGGTCCGGGGAATCTCCCTGGACGACCTAGACTCCAAGGAGAACCATCATGAGGACCGCAACACGAACCCTTCTGATCCTGCTCTTCACGCTGGCGGTGGTGCCGCTGGCGGTGGCCCAGGACAATAAACCCAATATCGGCCAGGTGTTGATCCAGGTCAAGGACATCGACTCCAAGGAGATCATCGCTTCCATCGAGCCCGGCGGCACGGTTACCCTGCCTTCCGGGAGCCACGTGCGGCTGATCATGAGCGCGCTGCCCACCGGCCGCGCCCGCGGACCGCTCTATCCGTCGACGACGTTCAGCGACACTTCGAACGGCGGCGTGACCATCACCCGCTCGAACGTCGAGAACTCGACGGCGGACTTGGTGCTCAACCGCGCCAAGGCGGCGCCCGGCCGCACCGAGACGATCCGCTATCAGATCAACGAGACGTGGGTGCCGGCCAACCTGCGGACGGGCTCGTTCCGCATCCACATCGCGCCGGCCTCGGCGATCGAGGGGAACCTGGGGAGCGGCATCACGCTCGGCAGCTCGAGCGCCGAGCAGCTCACCCGCATGCTCTACCAGGCCATCCTGCTGCGCGAGCCGGACAGCGGCGCGGCGGGCACGATCGACTCCATCGCCAACAGCGGTTACACCGCCGTGGTGTCGGCGGCGGTCGGCATCGCCAACAGCGAGGAGAGTCGCGTCCGTCTCTACGAGCAGGGGACGACCAACGAGCAGCGGCTGGCCGCGCTCTACCGTTATCTCCTGGGCCTGAGCACCAGCCAGATCGATCGCGCGCAGTACAACGAAGACCTGCGGCGGATCAACGAGGGCCGCATCGCCGACGTGGTGTCGGACATCGTCAACTCGCAGCGCTTCCGCGACCGCATCGGCGTGACGCGGTATTAACTTGTATGCCCTGAACCGAGGAGCGGGCCGTCCTCCGCCGAGGACGGCTTGGCGCTCCTCCCTCTCGGAATTCCCACTGGCATTAGAGTTGCCTAGTTACGCGGGTGCTGTCTCTCTTGCCCGCGGAGGTAACCATGAACGCGCCGCGCCGCCTGGCCGCTCTCGCCTGTGCCGCTGGGGTCCTGCTCTCTCTCCCGCTCCGATCCCAGGAGAAACCGTCCGAACCTTCGCCGGTCTTCGCCGATCAGATCGACGTCCGCGTCGTCAACGTGGAGGTCGTGGTCACGGACCGGCAGGGGAACCGGATCACCGGCCTGAAGCCGGAGGACTTTCGTCTGCTGGTGGACCGCAAGCCCGTCGCTCTCGAGTACTTCACCGAGGTGCGGGAAGGCGAGGCGGTCGCCGCCTCGCCGGGAGCCGCGGACCGCCAGCCGAGCGTCGAGGCCGGCGGCCCGGTAGGCACCAACTACCTCATCTTCGTCGACGACCTCTTCTCCATCGCGACCCAGCGCGACGTCGTCCTCAAAGGGCTGGTGAGGGATCTCTCCCAGCTCGGGCCGCGGGACCGCGTCGCCATCGTCGCCTGGGACGGCCGCCGGCTGACGCGGCTGGTCGACTGGTCGTCCTCCGGTAACGCGGTGGCGGGAGCGATCCGCCAGGCGATGATGCGACCGACGCGAGGGCTCAGAGACAGGATCGAGCAGGCGCGCCTGAGATCGGATAACGCCCTCATGGCGAGCGCGATCCAGGGAGAATTCGTCGATCAACCGGCATCGGACATCGAGCAAGCGGGTCCGGTGACGGCGGGGTCCTCTGCGCTGGGCCTGACGGAGATCGCCTACGGCTCCATGGTGGCCCGGGACATCGCCGGTACGGTCTCCGCCGTGGTGAGCGCGATGCGGGCGTCGGGCGCGCCGGAGGGCCGCAAGGTGATGCTGCTGCTCTGCGGCGGCTGGCCCTTTACCCTGGAAGGAGCCATCCGCGGGGATTTGCCGCGGCCCATCACGCGCGAGCTGCCGGAGACCGAGCCGGTCCTCCGCACGCTGACCAGCACGGCCAATCTCCTCGGCTACACCGTCTATCCCGTCGACGTGCCCGGCCTCACCACGGTCGCGGGCGACATCACGACGCAGCCGGGATTGCTGAATCAGGGGGGCAGCCGCTCCGGCCCCGGCCAGTTCGACGGCCTGCCCCTGCCCCTGCCGGCCACCGGCCCCTCTTCGGCGCGCGAGCAGGAGGTGGAAGGCTCGCTCCATTTCATCGCCAAGGAGACCGGCGGCAAGCCGATGCTGAACGGCAACCGCGAGCTGGCGCTCGCCAGGGCCAGCGTCGATACCCGCACCTACTACTGGCTCGGCTTCACCCCGGCCTGGCGCCGCGACGGCAAGACGCACCGCCTGGAGGTCAAGGTCCGGCGTCCGTTCAACGCCCGCTCGCGCACCAACTTCGCCGACCTCTCGCGGACGGCCGAGATGGGGATGACGGTGGAGAGCGCCCTGCTCTTCGGCGATCTGCCGGCGGGCGAGCCGCTGACCGTCCGTCTCGGGACGCCGGCGAGCGCGCGGGAGAAGGGGCTGAAGGAGATCCCCCTGACGCTCGAGATCCCGGTCAGCGCGGTGACCCTGCTGCCGGCGGACGGCAAGTACGCGGGGAGGGCGGAGCTGCGCCTCGCCGCCGCGGACGAGCGGGGGAACGAGTCGCAGATCCCGGTGATTCCGGTCGAGCTCTCGTCGCCGGTGGCGCCGGCCGAGGGCCAGACCGTGCGCTACGAGACCAAGATCTTCCTGCGCGGCCAGGCCAACCGCGTGGTCGCCGTGCTCTACGACCCGCTGAGCGGCAAGCTCGCCGCCGGCTCGGCGGAGATCGCGAAGCCCTGACGGCGGAGGGAGGTGCGCCTAGACCCGGCCGAAGCGCCGCGCCATGTAGTCCTCGCGCAGCAGGCCGTAGAGGAAGTTGTCCACCCGCCGCCCGCGCAGCTTGAAGTAGCCGCGCAGGCGGCCCTCGCGCTCGAAGCCGCATTTCTCCAGCACCCGTTGCGAGCCGACGTTCTCGATGGCGCAGCGGGCCTCGACCCGCTCGAGCAGGGTGTTCTGGAAGAGGTCGTCGAGGAGAATGGAGAGCGCGTCGCTCATCACGCCCTGGTTCTGGTAGATGGTGGAGAGGGCGTAGCCCACCTCGGCCAGGCCGTGCTCCCAGTTGCTCACCACCAGCGTGATCCAGCCGCCCGGCTGGGCGTCCACCTGGACGATCCATTGGAACTTCTCGCCGCGGCCGCGGTAGAGATCGGCCATGCGCTGGCTGGAGACGTCGGCGCGGAGCTGCGCGGTGGGCAGCTCGTTGAGCGGCTGGTATCGCCGTACGCTCGCTTCGGCGCGCCACTGGCGAAGGAGATCGGCGTCGCGCGGCGCCGCCGGTCGCAAGGTCACCCGCGGTTCGCGCCTCTCGGCTACGGCCATGGAGGTATTTTATCTGGAGCCTTTGCCGATCCCTACCCTCCTCTTCCTAAAAGGGACGACAAGGACAGCAGAGACGACAAGGGCAAGAGGCTCACCCGAACGACACCTGTCCTTGCTGTCCCTGTAGTCCCTTGGGTCCCTTTATATCTTTGTCCGCTTACGAGGTCTCGGGAATCGGCGTCCTCCGCCCCCGCACCCACCAATCCCGCACCGACGGCAGATAGCTCAGCGCCGCCATGTAGCCGTAGCCCTGGACGAAGAGGAGGAGGAAGGGGATGGACGTCCACATGCCGGCGAACCACGCGTAGACGGTGCAGCCCAGGAAGTAGAGGGAGAGGAACGCCTCGACGGCGCGGGTGGGGTCCGTGCCGGCGCGGTAGCGCTTGGCCGTCCAGCTCTGGCCCCGCCGCTCGATGCGGTACTTGGGCGTGCGTTGGAAGGTGCCGCCGCGCTGGAACAGGCCCGAGAGCACCGCGCGGGCGTTGTTCAGGGAGAGGCCGATGCCGACTCCCATCAGCGCCGGCAGGTAGCGGACGTGCCGCCGCCAGCCCTCGCCGGTGGCGATCTGGCTCATCAGGTAGAAGGTGAGCACGGAGACCGTGGCGGCCAGGAACAGCGGCACGTCCACCAGCATCACCACCATGCGCAGCGAGGTGCCGCGGCGCGCCATCATGGCGGGGAAGAGGAGCACGCTGAGCACCACCATCAACGGATAGCTGACGTTGTTGGTGAGGTGGATGAAGGCCTCCGCCTTGACCCGCAGAGGGAGCGGCGAGCGCAGGATGCGTCCCAGCAGCTTGCGGCCCGTCTGCACGGCGCCCTTGGCCCACCGGTGCTGCTGGCTCTTGAAGCCGTTGACGTCCACCGGCAGCTCGGAGGGGACCGCCAGCTCAGGGAGGTAGAGGAACCGCCAACCGCCGAGCTGCGCGCGGTAGGAGAGGTCGAGGTCCTCGGTCAGCGTGTCGTGCTCCCAGCCGCCGGAGGTCTCGATGGCCCGCCGCCGCCAGACGCCGGCCGTGCCGTTGAAATTGAAGAAGCAGCCGCCGCGGTTGCGCGCCGTGTGCTCGATGAGGAAGTGGCCGTCGAGCAGCACGGCCTCGACGCGGGTGAGCAACGAATAGCCGCGGTTGATGTGCGCCCAACTGCCCTGGACCATGCCGATGCCGGGATCGGCGAAGTAGGGCACGGAGCGGCGCAGGAAGTCCGGCGCGGGGACGAAATCGGCGTCGAAGATGGCGAGCAGCTCGCCGCGCGCGCCGGCGAGCCCTGCGGCGAGGGCGCCGGCCTTGAAGCCGGTGCGGTCGGTGCGGTGGAGGTGATGGATGTCGGCGCCGCGCGCCCGGTGCGCGGCCACGGCGCGGGCGACGATCTCGGTGGTCTCGTCCGTCGAGTCGTCGAGCACCTGGATCTCCAGCCGGCCGGCGGGATAGTCCAGCCCGCAGACGGCGTCGATCAGCCGCTCGGCCACGTACATCTCGTTGTAGAGTGGCAACTGCACCGTGACCACGGGCCAGGCCGCCGGGTCCGCCGGCATCTCCGGGAGAGGCGTGTCGCGCCGCCGGGTGCGCAGGAAGATCACCACCAGCACCAGGCGGTGGACGCCGTAGAACGCCAGCACCGCCAGGACGGAGTAATAGAGTGCCAGCACAGCCGGCGCCCAGGGATGGCTCATCGTCGGGGCTCGGGGAGGGATGGCGCCGGCTCGGCGCGGCCGCCTTCGCGCTGCCGCTCCTCGCGGCTCACCTCGGCTTGCTGCTCGTCTTCGATCTCGCTCATCATCTGGTGGCGACGCTGGCTCTCCTCGGCGCCGCGTTTCTCGCTCTCCTCTATGCGGCGCGCCGGCTGGAAGCGTCGCGAGCCCCCCTGGGCGGGGCGATCCTCGCCGGGGCCCTGCTGCTGCGGCTCCCGCTGCTGCCGCTGCCGCCGACGCTCTCGGACGACGCGCTGCGCTACCTTTGGGATGGCAAGGTGGCCGCGGCCGGCTTCAATCCCTATGCCCTGGCGCCGGCCGCCGAGGAGCTCACCCCCCTCCGCGACGCGACCTGGCGGCGGATTCCTCATTCCCGCGTCCCCACCGTCTACCCGCCGCTCGCGGTCGCGGCCTTCAGTATAGCGAGTCGGCTGCCGTTTCCGCTCCTCGCCTGGAAACTGATGGCCACGGCGGCCGATCTGCTCGGCTGCTGGCTGCTGCTGGCGCTGGCGCGGAGCCGCGGAGTGCCGGAGGCGAGGACCGTCTGGTTCGCCTGGAGCCCTCTGCTGGCGCTGGAGACCGCCGGCATGGGGCACGCCGACGCCGTGGGCGTAGCGGCGGTGCTGGGAACCGTGCTCTGGCTGGAGTCCCGCCTGGAGCGCCGATTCGGGCTCGCAACGGCGGCCGCGCTGGCGGCGGCGGGAGCCCTCGCCAAGCTGGTGACGCTCGCGGCGTTCCCCCTGTGGGCGCGCCGGTGCGGCCGGCCCTGGAGGTTCCTGGCCGGGGCGGGCGGGCTGACGGCACTCGCCCTGGCGCCGGTGCTCGCGGCCACCGGCGGCGTGCCGCCGGGATTGGTGACCTACGGCGTCTCCTGGGAGCTCAACGGCCCGCTCTTCGAGCCCCTCTGGCGGTTGCTCGGCGCGGTCGGCGACGCGCCGGCCCTCACCCGCGGGCTCGACCGCCTGAAGGCGTGGGCCGAGGTCTGGTATGCCTGGAATCCTCTCTATCACTATCTCTATCCCCGGTTCCTGGCCAAGCTCCTGCTGGCCGCGGGCGCCGGCGCAGCCGTCCTCCTCTCGCTGCGCGAGCGCGATCCGCTCGCGGCAACCGGCCGGCTGTTCGGCCGCTTGCTCCTGCTTTCGGCCACGGTCTATCCCTGGTACGTTCTCTGGGTGCTCCCCTGGGCGGCTTTGCATCGCCGGACCGCCTGGATCGCCCTTTCGGCGCTGTCGCTCCTCTCGTACCTCGTGCTCCTCGGCGTGCCGGCGTGGCCGTGGGTGTACTTGGTGGTATGGGGGCCGTTTGTGGTGGTGATGGCCGTGGAGGGACGCCGATGCGGTCGTTGTTCCTAACTCGAACCGAGATCCCGCCGTCGGCCCTCACTCCCCTAGCCCCTCTCTCCCCGAGAGTGAGGGGCGGGGTTTCCGGGGCTTTTTCAGGTGATGTCAAATCGACCTAAATTGACTGTAAATATCATGTTTGCAGCCACTTAAGGTTTCCCTGGCCATCCCAATCTAGTTCAGGTGATTTAATAGTTGACAACGCCTCCCGTTACAGGTAGGATACTGGTCACCACAACCGTCGTATCACTGACCACGTAACGGGAGGCAACCCATGCCAGAGAAGCTGACCGAGAAGCGGATCAGGAGCCTTAAGAGCAGCCTGCCCCAAGTCGAGATTCTACACTCCCTCACCCCTGCGGCCGGAATCCGCGTCACCAAGGACGGACGCAAGACCTTCTTCATCATCTACCGCTCACCGGAAACTGGCAAGCAGAAGCGGCACAGCTTCGGCTATCACCCCTCCGGCCGCAAGGGACGTGGACGGGCGGCCGAGCCTTTGTCCCCCATGACGCTGCAGGAGTTCGAACGCGCCTATGAAATCTTCCGGGGCGAGCTCGCCAAGGGTCGGGACCCGAAAGGTTCTCCCCTCCAAGTCGACGGCCTCGCCCCGAAGTGGATCGCCGCTGAGGACCTCCCCGAGGATCTCCGGCCGCTTTACTCCGAGGGAGCCATCGAGGGAACCATGGGTGCCCTGTTCGCAGCGTTCCTCACTCACGCCAGGGGCCAGCTCGCCACGCGGACCTATATCGGCTATCGAGGCGTGG
>DATBGJ010000643.1:0-2679 GCA_036558045.1 Thermoanaerobaculia bacterium | reverse complement strand
ACCGCCATCTCGCCGTCCCTGGGCGGGGCCACGGCGCTGGGCGCGCACGTGCGTACGGTCGCCCCGCCGGACAGCTACCGGGTGGCCAAAGACGAATTGGCGCAGGCGTTTGCCGCCGACGTGGCCGCGGCGGCCGACCAGCTCGGCCTGCGCCGCTTCGTCCTCGCCGGCCACAGCCTGGGCTCGGTGGCGGCCATCGAATACGCCAGCCGCCACCCCGAGCGGGTCGCGGGGCTGCTGCTGGTCGATCCCAACGGCGACCAGAGCCAGGTGCCGGCCCACGAGCTGGCGTCGTTCCTGGAGGCCCTGCGCGCCGATCCCCTGGGAGAGCTCGAATCCTACTTCCGCCAGCTCGTGGTCGGCGGCGATCCGGACGCCTGCCGCTGGGTGCTCGAAGACCTCCGCCTCACGCATGAGGGGGCGATCGTCCCGGCGCTCGAGGGCGCCATGCAATACCAGCCGCTGCCCGCGTTGCAACGCTACCCGGGACCGAAGCTCTCCGTGATCAGCGACATGAACCGGCTGCCCTTCAGCCTCCACAAGCTCCTCCCCGATCTGCCCACGCGCCTGATGCCCGGCACCGGCCACTGGGTGATGATGGACAAGCCGGAGGTGTTCAATCACATCCTGGACGAGTTCGTGGAGGAGGTGGAGGACCGATAATGGGACGGTGATCCTGCGCCGGAACAGCCCAAAGCTGGTTCTGATCGGCGCGAGCCTCCTGACCGGCCTGCTGGTCAGCGAGCTGGCGTTGCGCCTCGCGGGCTTCGAATTCCACCTGCGGCCCGAGAGGATCACTTTCGCCTGGAAAAATTCCCTCGCCTCGCTCGGGTACCAGGGCGACCGCGATCTCCTGTGGGTCCCTGCCGGCTACGCGCAACGGCTCGCGGCGGCGCGGGCGGAGCGGCCTCTCATCGCGTTCCTGGGCGACTCCTGTACCGAGTACAGCAAGTACCCGGACCTGCTGCTGCACAACCTCGCCGGCCGCCGGCCCGGCGTGCGCTGGACAGGCGTGAGCCTGGGTACCGCCGGATGGTCCAGCCTCCAGGGGTTGCGGCAGCTTCGGCGGGACGTGCTGCCGCTCCGTCCGCGGGTGGTCACGGTGTACTTTGGCTGGAACGATCACTGGATCGGCTTCGGCCTGCCGGACGAGGAGATTGCGGCGCTGTTGCAACGCACCAGCGCGTTCTGGCAGCAGGTGCGGTTGGCGCAGCTCGGTCACAAGGCCTATATCGCGGTGCGCGGCTCGCGCGAGAACCGCCGCGTTCCCCTGCCCGCGTTCCGGCGCAACCTGCACGAGATCGTGCGCCTCGCGAGGAGCCATGGCATCGAGCCCGTCCTCGTCACCGCGCCCTCCTCTCACCAGCGCGGCCGCGAGCCCCGATATCTCGCCAAGCACTGGGTGGCGCGGCTGGAGGATCTCGTGCCCCTCCATCAGCAGTACGTGAACGCCGTGCGGGCCGTGGCCGCCGAGGACGAGGCCGTGCTCTGCGACCTCGCCGGGAAATTCGCGTCGCTGCGGCCGGCGCGGCGCGACGCGAGCTTCCGGCCGGACGGCATCCATCTCACCGAGAGAGGGGCCAGGACCGTGGCCAAGCAACTGGCGGACTGCCTGGAGGATGCCGGCGTCCTCGACCGCGTGCTCGCGGCCGAAGCCGCCCGCTGAGAGAAGCCCTACCAGGTCCGCCGCAAAGGATGCGCCTCGGTGTTGAACACCACGCGTTTGAAGTCCAGCGTGTCGTCGGGGGCGAACAGCAGGTACAGGTATTTGAGCGTCTCGGCCAGGAAGTAGCTGGGCATCAGGTCGCCCTTCTCCTTGGTCGTGACGTCCTTGAGCACCGTGTAGCCGGCGTCGGTGCGGCAGTGCGTGACGAGCCCGTCGAAGAAGGTCTTCCCCATCTCCAGGTAGCGCGGGTCTTTCGTGGCGCGGTGGAGGTAGTAGGCCGACTCCATGATCTCCGGCCGTAGTTGATAGCCGGGAGAGGTGATCTTCATGGTGCGGTAGTCGAGGACCTCGGGCTCGATGCCGCCGAGATTCCACATCTTGTAGGCCGAATCCTGCAGGCGGCGCGCGCGGCCGAGGTCGCCGCCCAGCGCCAGGACGGCCGGCAGGAAGGCGTGGAGGGCTCCGAACTCCGTGGCCGTGCGCCGGCCCGTGTTCATGTCCACCTGGCCGTACCATAGACCCGAGGGCGCCTCGTCGGCCAGGCGGCGGTCGAGCGCCCGGCGGCTCTCCCGCCACATGCGGCCGCAGTCCTCGTCGCCGAAGAGCAGCGAACATTTGAGGAGATATTCGTAGTAGGAGTCGATGCCGCCGCCCACGTGGCTCGCCGGGCTCACCCAGCGGCCGGTCTCGACGTCGATCTCCTCGCCGACGAGACCCAGCTTCGAGCGCCGGTTGTAGAGCTGGACGAGGGCGTTCTTGGCCCTGTCGTAGAAGACCGGCTTGTGGGTGAGCCGCGCCAGGGTGCCGAATTCGAGCAGCAGCGTGCCGATCTCGGCGGGGTTGGAGCGGGCGCCGGAGGTCTTGCCCGTCTTGAGGTTGACGTACATGTAGGGCATGCCGGTCGGCGAATCGAAGGCGGGAAGGAGGC
Source organism: Thermoanaerobaculia bacterium (assembly GCA_036558045.1). Classification (GTDB taxonomy): domain Bacteria; phylum Acidobacteriota; class Thermoanaerobaculia; order Multivoradales; family UBA5704; genus DATARR01. Next base: position 85 of record DATBGJ010000643.1, on the reverse strand, counting down.
GCGTGCCGAGGTCCTCGGCGAGCCGCAGCAGGCGTGCATCGCCGGTCCTCTGGTAACCGGAGAGCAGCCCGCCGAGGAGGCGGAT
>DATBGJ010000642.1:0-6219 GCA_036558045.1 Thermoanaerobaculia bacterium | reverse complement strand
TGGAGGTGTATCTCAGTGCAGGGGGGCCGCGGTGACTCGGAGCGTTCTGCCCTTCGAGACCTCACCCCCTGTCCCCCTCTCCATCGGAGATGGAGAGGAGGGACGCGGTCCGAGAGATTGGTCCTGTAGGGTGCGCTCTGCGCACCACCACCGGTCATGGTGCGCACAGCGCACCCTACATTCTCGATTGATTCGGTATCGTCCCCCCTCTCCATCGAAGATGGAGAGGGGGCCAGGGGGTGAGGTCTCGCGGGGAAACGCTCCGGCTTCGAAAACCTTCGCCCTCGCGATCCTGCTGCTGCTTCTTTCGGCCCCCGCCCACCCCGAAACCTACACCCTCCCCCTCCCCGGCACCCTCCTGCAAGTTGCCGCCGTCTCCGGTCCCGGAGGCCGGCCGGGCATCGCGCTCCTGGTCGCGGCGAATCGCGACGGCAAGGGCGCGAAGAGCCTGCTGTTCCTCGATCCGGCGCGGCGGGGCGTGGAGCGGCTGATGGGCGGGCTGCATGAGGAGGTCAGCGCGCTGGCGGCGTTTGATCTCACGGGGCAGGGCACGGTGCCGGTCGCCGGCATGCCGGGCGTGCTGTTTGCTCCGGCAGCCGGGGGCGGAGCGCGCAGGGTCTTGGAGCAGCCGAACGTGGATCTGCGCTCCGTCACCGGGGCTCTCGCGGGCCGGCCTTGGCTGCCGCTCGCACGCACGGGGCTGCTCGAGCTGTTCGGGTCCGCGTCCGGAACGCTGGCGCGGCATGCGTCGTTTCCGCTGCCGGTGCGCGCCGAGCGGCTGCGCTGGGGCCTGAGCCTCACGAGCCCGCCGGTGACGCTGCTGACCGGCGATCCGCCTTTGTTCGCGATCGGTCCGGAGAAGGTGGGCCGGCGGCGGCTCAAGACGCTGCTCCTGCCGTCCTCCGGCGGCGAGATGGAGGAGGCCTGGTCGCTGCTGCCGGCGGACGAGCGGCTGACGGACGACCGGCGCTATCTGCGGTTCGACGGCACGCCGGCGCTCGCGGCGGCGACGTTCGAGAAGATCGGCCTCCTCGCCAAGAAGCGCTTCCGCCTGTTCGTCCTCGGCAAGGACCGCTCGCGCAAGGGGAGCCCTCCCGTGCTGGCCTTCGAGACGGAGTGCCCGCTGTGGTATCCGCTCGACGCGGCGTCCGTCAACGCCGTGGGCGATCTCGACAAGGACCTCGTCCTCGTCCATCCCGGCGGGCTGCGCGGAAAGGAGCTGCAGGTGACGGTGTATCGCGGGGCCGGCCGCGGCAAGTTCGAGCCGCAGCCCCGGCGCTGGAAGCTCGACGACGAGGCCACGGACTGGCTGTACGGCACCGATCTGACGGCGGACGGCGTGCCGGACCTCCTGGTGATGGTGAAGGGCCGTCTCCTCCTCTACGCCGGCGACGCCGCGGGATCGCGGCCGCTGGCGGGGCGGCCGGTGTGGTCGGTGACCGTGGCCGGCGCGCCGCAGAAGGACCGGCGCGAGAGCGGCGAGGAGGAAGCTCCGGATTTCGAGCGCGAGCGCTTCCTCTCGGCGTTCAACCTTCCCGGCGGCGAGCGGATCGCGCTGGCGCGGGGCGTTCAGCAGGACGGCAGGACGGTGTTGACGGTGGTGCGGCGGTGACCTTCATTTCCGCAAACCCCGCCGCACCCAGGTCACGATCCACAGGGACGCCGTTTGAACGCAAGGAACCGTGGCGAGGTGGGCGGCGTCTTCCCGGGTGTAGCTCCAGCTCTCGCCGAGCAGGAGCGGCAGGCCGAGCTGTCCGGCCAGATAGACCCCGGCGAGGAAGAGCCAGACCGCCAGCCATCTCATGGCGCGCCGATCATATTAGGATTCCCGGGCCGCGCCGCGCGGGAGAGAGAGGGATCGCATGGACGAAAAGGATCCTGAACGGACCTGGGAGCTGGGGATGCTCCTCAAGGCGCACCCCTGGCACGGCGTGTCGATCGGTCCCGACGCGCCCGGGGTGGTGACCGCCTACGTCGAGATCGTGCCCACCGACACGGTGAAGTACGAGATCGACAAGGCCAGCGGCCATCTCAAGGTGGACCGGCCGCAGCAGTTCTCCAACGTCTGCCCGACGCTCTACGGCTTCATCCCGCAGACGTTCTGCGGCGAGCGGGTGGCCGCCCTGTCGCAGGAGAAGACGCGGCTGCCGACGGTGGAGGGGGACGGCGATCCGATGGACATCTGCATCCTCGCCGAGAACGACTTCTCGCGCGGCGATTTCCTGCTGCAGGCGGTGCCGGTCGGCGGCCTGCGGCTGATCGACCGCAACCAGGCGGACGACAAGATCATCGCCGTGCTCAAGGGAGACGCGGCGTTCGGCGGCTGGCGGCAGATCTCCGACGTGCCGGAGGCGCTGGTCGAGCGGCTCAAGCACTATTTCCTCACCTACAAGCGTCCGCCCGAGGCGGAGCGCAGCGCCATCGAGATCACCCACGTCTACGGCAGGGACGAGGCGCGCGACGTGATCGAGAGGAGCCGCGACGACTACCGCAGCCGGTTCCCGCAACTGGAGCGCCGGCGGCTGGAGGTCCTCGGCAAGCGGGAGAAGGCGTAAAGGATTAGAGGAGAGCTCGAAGAATTTTCGATTGCTGCCGAGCTCCGAGCTCTCTCACACACAGTAGTGACGGACTCCGGGTGAACATTTCACGGCCGCGTTCATTTGCGTTATAGTTCTAAGAGTAAATCATGAAAAGAGTGCCGTCCGGCTCCGAGGAGAGGGAGCGCGTGGTGTACGAGTTCGACGCTTTCCGCGCCGATCCCGTCCGCCGCGTGCTCTACCGCCGCGGCGAGCCGGTGGCGATCACGCCGAAGGCCCTGTCGATCCTCCTCGCCCTGCTGGAGCGGGCGGGCGAGGTGGTGGAGAAGAAGGAGCTCATCGAGCGGGTCTGGCCGGGGATGTTCGTCAGCGACGCGAACCTGACGCAGAACGTCTTTTCGCTGCGCAAGGCGCTGGGGGAGCGGGCGGGCGGCAACCGCTTCATCGCCACCGTGCCCGGGCAGGGATACTCCTTCGTCGGTGACGTACAGCGGCTGGAGCGCCAATCCACCGGGGAGTTCCCCATCCTCGTGGAAGCGCCGCCGGCCGCCGTGGCGGCGCCGCCCGTCGAGGAGGTCCTGGCCGCGGAGGCTGCCGCCGCGCCGGCCGCCCTGCCCGCGCCGCCTGCGAGAAGACGCTTCCCCTTCGGAGCCCTGGCGGTGCTCGCGGCGATGGCGGTGCTCGCGGTGGTCGCCGGGTTTCTCCTGCGGAGCGCAGGGAAGCCGTCCCTGCCGCGCACCGGCTTCGGCGGTCCGCCGGTGCGGCGGGCCATCGCGGTGCTGGGTTTCAAGAGCCTTTCGCCCGGCGGCCAGATGCAGTGGCTCGACACCGCCTTCGCCGAGATGCTGACGACGGAGCTGGCGGCGGAGGGCTCGCTGCGGGTGATCCTCGGCGAGACCGTGGCGCAGGCGCGGGCTTCGCTGGGGCTGCGCGATCCCGTCAGCCTGGGGCCGGCCGAGCTACAGCGGCTGCACGAGGCGTTGGGGGCCGACCTGCTGGTCGTCGGCTCCTATCTGCCGCTGCGCGACAAGATCCGTCTCGACGTCCGGGTGCTGGGAGCGCCGGGCGGCGAGACGGTGGCCTCGCTGGCCGAGATCGGCACCGAGGCCGAGCTGTTCGATCTCGTCACCCACACCGGCATGGACCTGCGGCGGTCGTTGGAGCTCTCCGAGCCCTCGCCGCAGCAGGTGCGCGAGACGCGCGCCCTGCGGCTCGCCAGCGCCCAGGCGCAGAAGCTCTATGCCGAAGGCCTGCTGCGGCTGCGCGCCTTCGATCCTCCCGGGGCGCTCCCCTTCCTGCAGCAGGCCGCCGCGGCCGATCCCAGATCGCCGGTGATCCATTCCGCCCTCTCTCAGGCGTGGTCGGCGCTCGGCTACGACGCGCGGGCCGTCGAGGAAGCGCGGCAGGCGCGGGAGCTCGCGCAGCCGGCGTCGCGGGAGGCGCGGCTGGCGATCGAGGGGCGCTTCTACAAGGCCGCGAAGAACTGGGAGAAGGCGAGCCAGACCTACCTCTCGCTGTGGACCTTCCATCCGGACGACCTCGACTCCGGGCTGGAGATGGCCGAGAGCCTGATGAACGGCGGCCGCGGCGCCGAAGCGGTGGAAGCCCTGGCGGCCTTGCGCAAGCTGCCGCCGCCGACGGGCGAGGATCCGCGCATCGACCTGATCGCGGCGCGCAACGCCTGGCGCCTCGGCGATTACGCCACCGAGAAGCTCGCGGCCGAGAGGGCCGCGGCCAAGGGCAGGAGGTCCGGACAGAGCCTGCTCGTGGCGCAGGCGCTCGTCTTCGAGGGACAGGCGCTGGAGAAGCTGGGCCGGACGCGGGAGGCGATCGGCCTCTATCGGGAGTCCGCGGCGCTGTGTGAGAAGGGCGGCTATCAGTGGGGAGTCGGCCGCGCGCTCTCCAACGTCGGCATCGCCCTGCAGATCCTCGGCGATCTGGAGGGCGCGCGCAAGGCGCATGAGGAATCCCTCGCCATCGCGCGCCGCCTGGGCAGCGCCATCGGCATGGCGTCGCAGCTCAACAATCTCGGCATGCTGCAGCAGGATCTCGGCGACCTGCGGGAATCGCTGTCGCTCTTCGCGCAATCCCGCCAGTGGTACGTCCGGATGGGAGACCGGCTGCTGGAGGTGCAGTCCTTGAACGGGGCGGGCGCCGTCCTCCGCGCGCAGGGCGATCTCGCGGCGGCGCAACAACGGCTCGAAAGGGCCCTTCGGCTCAGCCAGTCGACCGGCAGTCTCAAGGGAGAGGCGATCGCGCTCGACCAGTTGGGCGGCGTCCTGGCGGCCCGCGGCGAGCTCGGCGAAGCCCGGCGCCGCCACGAGAAGGCTTTCGGCCTGCTGCAAAGATCGGGAGACCCGAGCGCGTCGGCGTCGGCGCTGGCCGCGTGGGCCGACGCCACCGCGAGGCTCGGCGATCTGCCCGCGGCCTGGCAGCAATCGGCGCAGGCCTTGGCGGCCACCCGGCAGGCCGGCGACCGGCTCGGCGGCGGCCGCGTCCTCGGCCTGCGCGCCTGGCTGGCCTATGAGATGGGGGATCTCGCCGCGTCGCGGGCCCTGGCCGCGGAACAGCTCCGGATCGCCAGGGAGACGGGCGCGAAGTCCCTCGTGGCCCGGGGTCTCCAGAACCGTGGCCGCGCCGAGCTCGCCGCCGGCGATCTCGCCGCGGCGCGGGGCTCGTTCCAGGAAGCCCTGCGCTCCGCCGCGGACCTCGGCGAGACCCTGCGCGCGATGGAGCTCCGCCTCGATCTCGCCGGCCTCGCCCTCGCCTCCGGACGGCCCGGCGAGGCCGCGCCCCTCGCCGGCGAGGCGGCGGCCTGGTACCAGAGGAGCGGCATCCCCGGCGGCGAGGCCGAGGCCCTGTCGCTGCTCGCCGAGGCGCTGACCCGTCAGGGCCGGAAGGAAGAGGGCCGCAAGGCCGCGGTGGAGGCGCGCGCCAGGGTGGAGGAGTGTGAGGACCGCGCGGTGCGCGTCATGGTCGGCATCCGGCTGGCGCGGAGCGAGGTGGCCCTGGGAGAGCCGCGGGAGGCGCTCGAGCTGCTGCGGCACGCCACCGCCGAGGCGGCGCGGAGCGGCCTCGCCGCCGCCGGCCTGGAGGCGCGGCTCGGCCTCGCCGAGCTCCAGCGCAGCTTGAATGATCCCGCGGCGGAGGCCGCCCTCGCGGCGGTGCGCAAGGAAGCGCGGGAGCGCGGTTTCAAGCGGCTGGCCGGCCCCCCGTTCTCCTAACCGCCTGCGCCGCGTGCTGAGGGATTTCCCCGCACGTCCTTGGGAGGATTTCCGGATTCTTCTCGGTTTCCCCGTGGCCGCAGACTGGAGGCTGCGGACGGGTTTCCTATCGTCCGCATGCGCAGTCCCGGCGGTTCCCCCCGTCCGCCCAACTTTTTTGGGAGGATTGGAGATGAAACCGCTACTTCGCCTCGTGGTCGTGCTCCTGGCCCTGCTGGCCGGCGCGGCCGCCGCCGCGCTCGCCGCGCCGGCGGCCTACATCGTCACCCTCAAGCAGGACTCCGGCGCCGTGCACGCCGCCCGCGCCCGCGCCGCCGGGAACCCTCTCTCCGCAACGGACCTGGAGAGCTACAGGGCGGATCTGCGCGGCATCCAGGACGAGCTCCTGGCCGCGCTCACCGCGGCGGGAGTCCACTACACGCTGGCCACCGCGCCGGCGCCGGACTTCAACGGCGGCA
>DATBGJ010000641.1:0-2248 GCA_036558045.1 Thermoanaerobaculia bacterium | reverse complement strand
GCGAGGTGCCGATCGGCGCGGTGGTCGTTCGCGAGGGCCAGGTGATCGGGCGCGGCCACAACCGCCGCGAGATCGACGGCGATCCCCTGGCGCACGCCGAGATCCTGGCGATCCGGCAGGCGGCGGCGGCGATCGGCGGCTGGCGGCTCTCGGGATGCACGATGTACGTATCCCTGGAGCCGTGCGCGATGTGCGCCGGAGCCCTGGTCAACAGCCGCGTCGAGCGGCTGGTCTACGGGGCGCCCGATCCGAAGGCCGGCTATTGCGGCACCCTGGGCAACCTGGTCCAGGACCCGCGGCTCAACCACCGGCTGGAGGTGACCGCGGGCGTCCTCGCCGGCGAGAGCGCCGAGCTGTTGCGCGGCTTCTTCGCGTCGCTGCGGCGCGGGCCGTAGCCAGCTCTTGTTCTTTGGAAAAGATCCTGGAGAGGTGTCCGAGTGGCTTAAGGAGCACGCTTGGAAAGCGTGTGTAGGGGGAACTCTACCGTGGGTTCGAATCCCACCCTCTCCGCCAAAACGATAGAAGCGATCACCGGAGAGGTGCCAGAGCGGTCGAATGGGGCGGTCTCGAAAACCGTTGACCGGGCAACCGGTCCGTGGGTTCGAATCCCACCCTCTCCGCCACCTCCTTGACTCCCGGGGCGCCGGTGCACTACTTTACGGGTTTCGTTCGATGCGAGCGGGCGGCCCCATCGTGGCCGGCGGTCCCGCAATCTCAACCACGATTTCGCAGAAGGCGGTTCAACCGTGAAACGGACCTATCAGCCCAACAACCGTCGCCGCAAGCGGACGCACGGCTTCCTGGTGCGCATGCGCACCCGCCACGGCCGCGCGGTGCTGGCGCGGCGGCGCCAGAAGGGGCGCAAGCGCCTGAGCGTCTGATGCCGGGCGGGGAGGGTGCGCCCGCTCCGCCGCAGCGCGCGGCGGGCGAGCGCCTGACCTCCGCGGAGAGACTGCGGCGGCGGACGGATTATCTCAGGTGCTACCGGACGGGGCGCCGGCGGCATGGACCGCTGGCCATCCTCTACTTCGCGCCGAACCAGCTCGGGCACCCGCGCCTCGGCATCACCGCCAGCCGCAAGGTGGGCAAAGCGGTCGTACGCCAGCGGCTCAAGCGCAGGATCAGAGAGATCTACCGGCGATGGCAGGAGCGCAGCCAGCTTCCAGCTCTGGACTTGGTGGTCCACCTCAAGCCGGAGGCTGGCAAGAGCGACTTTTCAGCCTTGAAGATGGAGCTGCTACGGCTTTTCGCCAGTCTTCGCGAGCGGCGGGCGTGACGCGCTTCCTGGTGTTTCTGCTCGCCCTCTACAAGCGGCACCTCTCGCCGGTGCTGCCGCGCGCCTGCCGCTTTACTCCGACCTGCTCGGAGTATGCCCGGCTGGCGCTGCTGAAGCACGGCCTCTGGCGCGGCGGCTGGCTGGCCGCCGGCCGGCTGCTCCGTTGCCATCCATTTCATCCGGGCGGGGTCGACCTGCCCTAGGGGCGCTGCCGGACAGCTTCCCGCCAGAACGCACGACGAAAGAGGACCCAAGCCCCCGTGGACACTCGCCGGTTGCTCCTTGCCTTTCTGCTCTCCCTCGGCGTCATCCTCATCTGGTACACGGTGTTTCCGCCGCCGAAGCCGGCGCCACAGAAGCCGCCGGCGACCGAGGAGCGCGCCGCTCCCGAAGCGGCCGAGCCAGGCCCGACACCTGCCGCGCCAGCAGCTCCAGCAGCGCCGCCGACGGCCCCCGGTGCTCCCCGCGAGCTGATCGAGGCGGCCGGCGAGGAGCGCATCGTGCTCCAGCAGGGCCGCACCCGCGCGGTGCTCACCAACCGCGGCGCCCAGCTCGTCTCCATGCTGGTACCTGAGAAGGCCAGTCCGGAGAGCGGCACGATCGAGCTGGTGCGCAAGCGGCCGAGCGGACTGTATCCCTACGCGTTGACGACGGCGCGCGGCCTGCAGCCGCATCAGCTCGACCAGGCCCTCTTCGGGTTCGAGAGGACCGCGGACGGCCGCTCCGTCCGTTTCCGCTACAGCGGCCCCCTGGGAACGGCCGAGAAGAGCTTCCGCCTCGACGATCGCGGGCTGCTCTCCGTGGATGTCCAGGTGCCCGGCCACTCGGACTGGGGCGTGCTGTTGGGGCCCGGCGTGCGCAATCCCACGCCGGAGGAGATGAAGAGCCGCTTCGAGCGGCGGCAGGCCGTCTACAAGGCCGGCGACGAGGTGAAGATCGTCGACGCGCAGCGGGCCGAAAAAGGGCTGCAGG
>DATBGJ010000640.1:0-2218 GCA_036558045.1 Thermoanaerobaculia bacterium | reverse complement strand
AAGCGCGCATGACCGTCCTCACCAAGCCACAGAAGAGGCTGCGCCGCCGCCGGCGCGTGCGCGCCCGGATCCGGGGCAGCGCCGAGCGGCCGCGGCTCTCCGTCTATCGCTCCAACCGGGGCGTCTTCGCCCAGTTGATCGACGACGACGCCGGCCGCACCCTGGCCTCCGCCTCCTGGACCGAGTCCGACCTGCGCAAGCTCGACTCGATGGAGCAGGCCAAGCGCGCCGGACAGCTGCTCGCCGAGCGCGCCAAGGCCGCCGGCGTAGAGTCCTGCGTCTTCGACCGCGGCGGATATCGCTTCCACGGGCGCGTCGCGGCGGTCGCCGAGGGCGCCCGCGAGGGGGGCCTCCGGTTCTGATGGCCGGTAATGCAAACCCGCTACCTTCGTCGGTTCGATGGCTGTAGAGAGCGTCAGCCCCAAGGGACTCGACCTGCAGGAGCGGGTGATCGAGATCAATCGCGTCGCCAAGGTGGTCAAGGGCGGCCGTCGGTTCTCCTTCACCGCCCTGGTCGCGGTCGGCGATGAGGACTCCGTGGTCGGGATCGGCTACGGCAAGGCCCGCGAGGTCCCGCTCGCCATCCAGAAGGCGGTCGAGGACGCCCGCAAGAACCTGATCCGGGTCCCCAAGTACGGGCAGACGATCACCCACCGCGTGATCGGCCGCTTCGGGGCGGGCCACGTCGTGCTGCGCCCGGCGAGTCCAGGTACCGGCGTGATCGCCGGCGGCGGCGTCCGCGCGGTGCTCGAGCTGGGCGGGGTCCGTGACGTGCTCACCAAGAGCATCGGCACGCAGAACCCGATCAACCTCGTCAAGGCGACGATGGAGGGCCTCTACAGCCTCCGCAAGCCCGAGGACGTCGCCGCGCTGCGCGGCATCTCCGTGCGCGAGGTGCTCGGCGTCGGCGATGGAGCCGGCGCGGAGACCGAGAGCAACGGCACGGCGGAGGAAGAGGCTGAGACGCCGACACCGGCGCCGGCTACGCCTGAGGCGGTGGCTGAGGAAACATCCAATGGCTGACGTGGCTCTGAAGCAGGTTCGCTCTTCAAACGGCGCCTCCGCGGCACAGCGCCAGACCCTGCAGTCGCTCAAGCTTGGCCGCATCGGCCGGGAGGCGAAGCACCCTGACTCCCCGCAGCTCCAGGGCATGATCCGCAAGGTGGAGCATCTGGTGGAGGTCGGAGATGGCTGACGAGGAGAAGGTCGGCCTGCACACCCTGAAGCCCGCTCCCGGCTCGCGGCGCCCGCGCAAGCGGCTCGGCCGCGGCGTGGGCACAGGCCACGGCAAGACCTCCGGCCGCGGCCACAAGGGCGCCGGCGCCCGCTCCGGCAACAAGCGCAAGACCGGCTACGAGGGCGGCCAGAACCCGGTCCACATGCGGATGCGCAAACTGCGCGGGCCACACAAGAAGATGTCGATGCCCTTCGAGAAGTTCCGGACGCGGACCCAGCCGGTTAACCTCTCCGACCTCGACGCTCGCTTCAAGGCCAACGACGAGGTCACGCCCGAGTCCCTGCGGGAGGCGGGTCTCGCGAAGCGGCGCCACCCGGTCAAGATCCTCGCCCGCGGCGAGCTCTCGAAGAAGCTCACCGTCAAGGCCCATGCCTTCAGCGCCCAGGCGAAGGAGAAGATCGAGGCAGCGGGAGGCACCGCCGAGGTCATCTGATGCTGCAGACGATCCTCAACTCCTTCTCCGTCCCGGACATCCGCAAGAAGCTGATGTTCACGGCGGCGATCCTCGCCCTCTACCGGCTCGGCGCCTACATTCCCTCGCCCGGCGTGGACGCGAGCGCCGTCAAGGACGGGCTCAGCAACGTCGGCGGCTCCAACATCCTGGGCTTCCTCAACCTCTTTTCGGGCGGCAGCCTCTCCAGGCTCTCCCTGTTCGCGCTGGGGATCATGCCCTACATCACGGCCTCGATCATCCTGCAGCTCCTCACGGTGGTCATGCCGTCGCTGGAGCGCCTCCAGAAGGAGGGAGAGGTCGGCCAGCAGAAGATCACCCAGTACACCCGGTACCTGACGGTCGTGCTCGCCTTCGCCCAGTCGCTGGGCTACGTCTTCCTCTTCACCTCCAGCAGCTTCAGCCCGGGCGGCGCCAGCGTGATCGGCGAGCGGACCTTCCCGAAGGTCTTCCTGATCGTCATCACCCTGACCGCGGGCTGCACGGTGCTGATGTGGATGGGTGAGCTGATCACCCAGCGGGGGATCGGC
>DATBGJ010000639.1:0-12288 GCA_036558045.1 Thermoanaerobaculia bacterium | reverse complement strand
CGCAATCCGTTCGTCAAGGTGGGGGAGCAGGACCTGACCGCCCACGTCGACTTCACGGCCCTGATCCGCGCCGGCGAGGCGGAAGGCCTGCGCACCGTGGCGCTCACCCGCCAGGCTCTGTGGCTCACCGCCTGCGGCCTCTTCGAGGAGATCCAGGGCGCGGAGGCCGAAACGCGCCAAGCCGCCATGGCGCTGCTCGACGGCGAGGGGATGGGGGAGGAGATCCGCGTCCTCGTGCAGGCGAAAGGGATCGAGACCGAGGGGCTGTTCGCGCCGGGCGTGCTCGGGCCTTCGCCGGCCGGCAGCTGAAACGTCAGCGTTCTTTCGTGCGGCGGACGAGGAGCCATCTCTGCCCGCCGTAGTCATCCTGGCGGGTTTCGCAAACGTCGAGGCCGCGCGCCCGGCATTCGCGCTCGATCCACTCGAAGCTGTGGTACGCGATGCCCGGCACGTTGGACTCGAGGCCCGTGCCGATCCACGCTTCTCCCATCAGCTCCGGACGATGCGGCGGCTCGGGAGGGACGTAGGACGTCAAGAAGATCGCCGCCGGATGGGTGTCGCGCAGGAAGGCGTCGAGCATGCGGGAGATCTGCGGCTTGGAAGCGTGCGTCCAGATCGAGCGGGCCAGGAAGAAGTCGAACCGTTCACCGAAGACCGAGGAGTCGAATTCAGCATTGTGATCGAAGCGAGGCTGCTTTTCCGCCAGCTCCGCGGGCGTGAAGAGATGGCTCAGCCCGAGTTGCAGCCGGTCTTGCCGCGGCTCGATCCCGCGGTAGCCTCCCGGCTGCAGGAAGTGGATGAGCCAATAGCCGCCGCGCAGGCAGCCGCAGCCGACGTCGAGCAGCTTGGAGTCCGGCCGCAGCCCGTGCCGCAGCAAGGTGGCGAGCTGCAGCCGGCCCTCGGTCTCGAACTCTTCGACCGGCACGCCGAGAAAGCCGCCCTCGGCCTCCATCTGCCGGGCCTTATCCTCCAGGGTCACACGCCCGCCTGGCAGCCGAGCAGCGGTTTCCCTCGGCGGGTTTCGCGGCGCCGGGCCGCCCGCTTCTGCCGTGGCCCGGGCGCGCCGCTCGCGGACCTTCGAGCGACGGCCGAAGCGGTAGAGCTTGACCAGCGGAGTGAGGCGGAGGAGCCGTTCGCGCAGACGCCAGGTCGCGGTCTGGCGCACGGTCGCGATCTCCCGGTGCAGGTGAGCGGCTTCGTCATGGAGCCTTCCCGCATCGCCGCGGAGCATCCCTGCTTCGGCGGCCAGGCTGTCGCGCTCGGCGCGGAGAGCCGTCCGTTCCTTCTCGAGGCCCTCCGTCTGCCGGCGATGAGCCGCGAGCTCCGCTGTCAGGCCCTCTCGTTCATGGAGCAAGTGGAGCCGCTGCTTGAGAAAGGGATTCAACCAGTTGAGGTACGCGCCTGCGGCCCGGCTCTCCTCGGCCGCGGACGGGTTGCCTCGCTCCCGGTGCTCGGCGAGGATGCGGCCGTAGATCTCGATCAGGCGGTCCACCGCCTCCTCGAGGCCCGCCGAGGCGCGGATGCGCCGCGACACCTCGCAGGCGTCCGCGGGGTCGTAGCGCTCGATCTGGCTCGCCAGGTAGTCGGCCGCCACCGGGTGTCGCAGCGTCCGGATACCGAAGTTCAGCGGCCGCAGGCGATCCAACTCCGCGCCGGTCACCAGCGGCCCGGCGCCATTCTGGTCGCAGAGCACCACCGCCGCGCCGACCGCCATGGCTTCGAGAGCGGCCCGGCCTTTCGCAAAGACGAGATCGTAGCTGGGCAGGAGCTCCTCCGGGCGGTCCGTGACCGCGCCCGCGGCGACTCCGGCCACGTCGACCTCGATGCCGAACCGCAGGCACGCCTCGCGCACCGCGGGGAGATAGGTCCGTTCGCTCGCCTGGTTGCTGAACACCAACGCTCGCCGCGGGGCGGGCGGCAGGGGTGGGCGAGGAGGGAAGCGCGCGAGATCGACGAAGTTGAGGATCACCTCGACGCGATCCGGCGGAATCCCCTGCTCGGAGACGAGCCGCTCCCGCGTGGTGTAGTCGACGGCCACGTAACGCAGGATGCGGGGGAACCTCGGCGGCGTCTCCTCCCAGGGCAGCCAGCCATGGCAGACGAACAGCGCCGGCACTCCGGGGAAATGCAGCAGGGCGGCCATGGCTTGCAGGTGGTGCTGTCCGTGGATCAGGTCCGGCGGCTCGCCGACGGCCTCGAGCCGCTCCACGACCGGGATGGTCGCCGACCTCAGGGCCTCGGCGACCGGGCCGAGGTAAGGGCTGAACACGACGGGCGAGTGCCCGCGCGCCAGCAGCGCGGTGGCGATCTCCGAGATGTAGAGCTCGGAGCCGGCCCGATTGACCAGCGAATGGTTGGTCAGCAGGACTCGCAAGGGGTGAGGCTCCCGCGCATCGCATGGCGGCCCAGGCTCGCCGCCAGGGGAGCCAGGTGGTCCTGGAAGCGGATCACCTCGCGATAGATTCCCGCGGCCACCTGTTTCTCTCCGTAGCGCTCATAATAGGGCGGGTGCTGGAAGCGATGGCCGATCTCCAGGCCGTAGCGGACCGGACGCAGGCATTCGACGCGGAAAGGCTCCCAGCCGTAGCTGGCGAAGGCCTTCTCCACCTCGCCGGCCAGCTCCGGGTAGGCGCGCGCCGCGTCCAGCTTGCGCCGCAAGGCCGGCTCGTCGAGCTCGAGGAAGATGGCCTCGCGCCGGTCCTCGCCGGGGCAGGCGTGCGGCGGCCCCTCGAGCGGGAACTCGAAATTCTCCGCACGGCGGCCCGTCTGCTCGAGCCGCAGCAGGGCCGCGTTGAGCAGCAGCCGGCACATGTCGTGCCCGGGGTTGAAGCCCTCCACCGCATCGCCGGCGACGTAGTCCACCCCCGCGGCGTCGAGGGCCGCGGCGATCTCATCGGCCAGGGAGGTGAAGAGATCCCCTTCGCCGCCGAGGATCGCCCGGTAGAGGGCCCGGTCGGAGAGCCGCCCGTAGAGCGGTCCCGGCGTGGCGCCCGTCCGCTCCAGGACGGCCGTGGTCGAGGCGAGGCGGGAGCGCTCGGAGTGGCCGGAGCCGTCGGTCAGCACGATGACCATGGGCCGCGCCAGCTCGAGCCAACGATGGACCCGCAGCTCATGGCCGGGATGGGCGATCACCAGGGCCGCGCGGCGTGTGTAGAGTGGTTGCGGATGAATCGAGATGAGGTATTCCCCTTGGCAGGCACATCCTTGCGCAGCGGGTCTGCGGGTGTCAATCCGCCGGCGGTCCGCTTCCTTGACACCTCCCCTGCCCCAGGTAAGAATACGCCCCGCGTCAACGAAAGGAGTCTCAGGGCTTTATCGGTGTAGGTGAAGGCGCGCTCAACCATGACGAGCTACCTCCCCATCTTCGTATTCACGCTGATCGCCATCGGCTTTCTGGCGGTCAGCCTGCTCGCCGCCCGTCTGCTGCGCCACCGCGCCGTGCCGACCACCAACCTGGACCCCTACGAGTGCGGCAACGAGCCCGAGAGCTTCGCCCACGACCACCGCTTCTCGATCCGCTACTACCTGATCGCCGTCCTCTTCGTCGTCTTCGACGTCGAGACGATCTTCCTCTTTCCCTGGGCGGTGATGTTCGACCGGCTGGCGCTCTTCGGGTTCATCGAGATGGCGGTGTTCCTCGCCATCCTGATCACGGGGTACGTCTACATCTGGAACCGGGGGGCCCTGCGTTGGGTTTGATGGATTCGGCCGAGGCGAACGTCCTCACCACGACCTACGACAAGATCTTCAACTGGGCCCGGCGCTCGGCCATCTGGCCGATGCAGTTCGGGCTCGCCTGCTGCGCCATCGAGATGATGGCGGTGCTCGATCCCCGGCACGACATGTCGCGCTTCGGCGCCGAGGTCTTCCGCGCCACGCCGCGCCAGAGCGACCTGATGATCGTCGCCGGCACGGTGACGGAGAAGATGGCGCCCATCGTGCGCCGCCTCTGGGACCAGATGCCGGAGCCGAAGTGGGCCATCGCCATGGGCGCTTGCGCCACCTGCGGCGGTCCTTACCGGACGTACGCCGTGACGCAGGGAGTCGACCGGGTGATCCCCGTGGACGTCTACGTGCCCGGCTGCCCGCCGCGCCCGGAAGCCCTCCTCTGGGGCCTCCTCCACCTGCAACGCAAGATCGACCGCATGACGGTGGCCAAGCCGAAGGCAGTCGCGGCGGGGGCCGAGGTCCGCGCATGAGCGACCAGGAAGACAAGCCCGCAGGCGAAACCGCCCCTCCCGAGCCCCCCCTCGCCAAGGAAGTCGCCGAGGCGAAGGCGGACGCCGCCACGGCCGCCGCCGGCTCGGAGTCCAAGGCCGGCGACGTGCAGCAGCCGGCCGTCCCCGCCGCCGCTCCGACTCCGGCTTCGACCGACGAGGCGAAGGCCGCCGCCAAGGCCGCGGCGCTGGAGAAGGCCAAGGCCGCCGCCGCCGCCAAGGCCGCTGCTGCCGCCGCGGGGGGAGCCGCTGCCGCTCCGGCCGCGCCGAAGCCGGCCGCTCCCGCCGACGATCCCAACAAGCCGGCGTGGGAGAAGGACCCGGTCGTTCCGGAGTGGCAGGACGCCGGGGACGATCCGGTGGCCTCGGCGCTCAAGGAGGAGTTCGGCGACGCCATCGAGTCGGCGCGCCGCTTCGCGGGCGACCTGACGCTGCAGATCCGCCGCGACTCGATCGCCGAGGTCTGCGCCTCGCTGAAGACCAAGCACCGCTTCACCTACCTGGTGGACGTCTGCGGCGCCGACTACCCGAAGCGCGAGCCCCGTTTCGACGTCGTCTATCACGCCTACAGCTTCGCGGCGAACCGGCGGGTGCGCTTGCGGGTGATCACCGACGAGGCGACGCCCGTGCCCACCGTCACCGGAGTCTGGCGCGCGGCGAACTGGCCGGAGCGCGAGGTCTACGACATGTACGGCGTGCGCTTCGCCGGCCATCCGGACATGACGCGCATCCTCCTCTGGGAGGGCTTCAACGGCTATCCGCTGCGCAAGGACTTTCCGGTCGAGGGCATCGACACCGGCTCGGCGATCTATCCCGAGTACTACGAAGATGCGGCGGGCCCGGTGGCCGGTACCGGCACGGGATGGAAACCGGCCAAGCCGGCGGAGGAGAAGCCGGCATCATGACCGCCCCCTTCGCTCAGTCCTTCGACGACGGTCTCTCCGACTCCCTCCTCCATCGCGAGGAGGAGATGGAGCTCAACTTCGGTCCCCAGCACCCGGCGACGCACGGCGTGCTGCGCCTGAAGCTCAAGGTGGACGGCGAGCGGATCATCGACTGCTATCCCATCATCGGCTATCTCCATCGCGGCACGGAGAAGCTCTTCGAGCTCCATCCCTTCTTCCAGAACGTCCCCCACACCGACCGCATGGACTACGTGGCGGCGGCGACGAACAACCTCGCCTACGTCGGCGCGGTGGAGAAGCTGGTGGGTCTGGTGGTGCCGCCGCGGGCGCGCTACATCCGCACCATTCTCGCCGAGCTGCAGCGCATCTCCTCGCACTTGCTGTGGCTCGCCACGCACGCCATCGACATCGGCGCCATGACACCTTTCTTCTACTGCTTCCGCGAGCGCGAGCTGATCCTCGACCTCTTCGAGCAGTACTGCGGCGCCCGCCTGACGCTCAACTGCATGCGTCCCGGCGGTCTGCCGCACGACCTGCCGGTGGGCTGGGACGAGAAGTGCCGCGCCTTCGTCGACGATTTCCCCTCCAAGGTGGATGAGTACGAGGGTCTGCTCACCGAGAATCGCATCTGGAAGAAGCGCACGGTCGGCGTCGGCGTGCTCGACCCCGAGACGGCCATCGACTACGGCGTCACCGGGCCCATGCTGCGCGGCAGCGGCGTGCAATGGGACCTGCGCAAGGCCCTTCCCTACGAGGCCTACGGCGAGGTCGAGTTCGAGGTGCCGATCGGCAAGAACGGCGACACCTACGACCGGTATCTGGTGCGCATGGAGGAGATGCGGCAGGCCAACTGCATCGTCGCCCAGTGCCTCGAGATGCTCTCCCCCGGGCCGATCATGGCCAAGCGCCCGCGCGTGATGAAGGCCGGCAAGGACGCCGAGGTCTACCACGGCATCGAAGGGCCGAAGGGCGAGATCGGCTTCTACATCGTCGGCGACGGCACGCCCAATCCCTACCGCTGCCACGTGCGGCCGCCGTCGTTCATCAATCTGCAATCGCTGCCCGAGCTGACCAAGGGACAACTGATCGCGGACCTCGTGGCGCTCATCGGCACCACCGACATCGTGCTCGGCGAGGTGGACCGCTGATGCCCTCGTTCCTCGAATCGCTCCGCGGCGCCGTGGGGGATACCCTCTTCTACTGGGCCGTCTCGCCGGCGATCAAGATCCTCGTCCTGCTCTTCCTGATGGTGCTGCCGCTCATCACCTATCTCGTGCTCATCGAGCGCAAGGTGCTCGGCTTCATGCAGGCGCGGGTCGGCCCCAACCGGGTCGGACCCTGGGGGCTGCTGCAGCCGATCGCGGACGTGATGAAGCTGCTGGTCAAGGAGGACACGCTGCCGCGCCAGGCGGTGAAGTGGGCTTTCGTCCTCGGTCCCTGCCTGGTGGTGGCGCCGGCGTTCATCATCTTCTCGGTGATCCCCGTCGGTCCGCCGGCCGGCGAATTCGGCAACCTGGCGTGGTACGTCACCGACGTCAACACCGGGCTGTTGCTCATCATCGCCCTCGCCACCATCGGCGTCTACGGCCTGATCATCGGTGGCTGGGCTTCGAACAGCAAGTTCTCGCTCATGGGCGGCCTGCGCTCGGCGGCGCAGATGATCTCCTACGAGGTGCCGCAGGGCCTCGCCCTCGTCGGCCCGCTGATGCTCGCCGGCACGCTGTCTCTGGTGGGGATCGTCGAAGCGCAGAAGACCGCGCATTGGTGGTACATCGTGCCGCAGATCGTCGCCTTCTTCATCTACCTGGTGGCCGGCGTCGCGGAGACGAACCGCAACCCGTTCGACCTGCCGGAGGCGGAGTCGGAGCTGGTGGCGGGCTTCCATACCGAGTACAGCGGCATGCGCTTCGCCCTCTTCTTCCTCGGCGAGTACGCCAACATGATCGTCATCTCGGCGGTGGCCACGACGCTCTTCCTCGGCGGCTGGCTGCGCCCGTTCCCCAACGCCGCGGCGCTCGGCTTCCTCGACGTGATCCCCGGTCCGATCTGGTTCTTCGTCAAGATGTTCGTCTTCCTCTTCGCCTACATCTGGTTCCGCGGCACCTTCCCGCGCTACCGCTTCGACCAGCTCATGGACCTGGGCTGGAAATGGATGATCCCGCTCGCGCTGGCGAACATCTTCGTCACCGCGCTGGTGAAGCTCTGGCTCTCCGGAGGTTTTCAATGAGCGCCCTCAAGCGGTTCGCCGACAAGATCATGCTCCTCGACCTGTTCGCGGGCCTCGGCATCACGTTCAAAAACATGTTGAAGAAGAAGGTGACGGTGCAGTATCCCGAGGAGCGCTGGGAGCCGGCGCACCGCTTCCGCGGCATGTTCCGGCTCGACGAGGACCGCTGCATCAAGTGCACCATCTGCGCCAAGGACTGCCCGATCGACATCATCTACATCGACTGGCACCAGGAAGTGAATCCGGAGACGAACAAGAAGGAGAAGGTGCTCGACCGCTTCGACATCGACGTCCAGCGCTGCATGTTCTGCGGCCTGTGCGAGGAGGGCTGCCCGACCGAGCCGAAGTCGATCTGGCTCACCACCAAGACGTACGAGCTCGCCTCGTATGACCGCTGGAGCAACCTGTACGTGGACATGGACGAGCTGCAGGAGTGGAAGGTGCGGCCGGCGTACACGGACGAGGAGATCGCGTAACGTGGATTTCCTGACCGCCCATGGGGCCGACCTCCTCTTCTACCTCTTCGCCCTCCTGGCGCTGGTGGGGGCCTTGGGCGTGGTGACGATGCGCAATCCGATGTACGGCGCCATCTCGCTGCTGCTCACCTTCCTCGCGGTGGCGGCGCTCTTCCTGCTGCGCCACGCCGAGTTCGTGGGCATCGTGCAGATCTTCGTCTACGGCGGCGGCATCATGGTGCTGTTCCTCTTCGTCATCATGCTGGTGAACCTGCACCGGCTGCCGGAGATCAAGCTGTTCGGCGGCACGTCGCCGCTGGCCGCGGTGCTGGCGGTGCTGCTGCTGGTTTTCTTCGCCTTTTTCTTCCTGCAGATCCAGTTCGGTCCCGCGCTGGCGCGGCCGGAGGCGTTCGTGACGGTCGACGGCAAGGCCCTCGGCAACTCGCAGGCCGTGGCCATGGGCCTGTATCAGCAGCAGCTCCTGCCGTTCGAGATCGCCTCGGTGTTCCTGTTGATCGCCATGATCGGCGCCGTGGTGCTGGGGAGGAAGCAATGACGTTCGCCGTCACCACCAACCATTACCTGGTGCTGAGCTTCCTGCTCTTCACCATCGGCGTCTTCGGCGTCGTCGCGCGCAAGAACATGATCACCGTCCTGATGTCGATCGAGCTGGTGCTCAACTCGGTCAACTTGAATTTGATCGCGTTCTCCTACCAGCTCTCGGATCTCACCGGCCAGATCTTCGCCGTCTTCACCATCACCGTCGCCGCCGGCGAGGCGGCGGTGGGGCTCGGCATCCTCATCGCCCTCTTCCGCCTGCGCGAGACGACGACGCTCGACAAGGCCGCGGAGCTCAAGGGTTAGCCGATGCGAAATCTCCTCTGGCTCATCCCCGTCCTGCCGTTCCTCGGCGCGCTGCTCAACGGCTTCCTGCTGCGCCACCGCATCGGCAAGAAGGGTGTCGCCTGGATCGCCTGCGGCGTGGTCGCGCTGGCGGCGGTGCTGGGCCTGTTGGCGATCGCCGACGTCTTCCTCAACGGTCCGGCTCCCGCGGCAGGCGCCCGCTCGTTCGAGCAGGACGTCTACGTCTGGGTGCCTTCCGGGCCGCTCGCCACCGCCGTGGACGGCATGAAGGACTTCACCGTCAACATGGGCTTTCTGCTCGATCCGCTGTCGGCGGTGATGCTCTTCGTCGTCACCTTCGTCGGCTTCTGGATCCACGTCTACTCGGCGGGCTACATGGCCCACGAGGACGGCTTCCAGCGTTACTTCACCTACCTCAACCTGTTCATGGGCGCGATGTTGTTGCTGGTGCTCGGCAACAACTACCTGGTGATGTTCGTCGGCTGGGAGGGCGTGGGGCTCTGCTCCTACCTGCTGATCGGCTTCTACTACAAGGAGGAGTTCCCGCCGTTCGCCGGCCGCAAGGCGTTCATCACCAACCGCATCGGCGACTTCGGCTTCGTGCTCGGCTTGTTCGCGCTGGTCGCGACCTTCGGCACGCTCAAGTACAGCGAGCTCTTCCCGCGCATCGCGGCGAACCCCGCGCTGGTCACCGGCGCCGGCCACTTTGGCCTCACGCTCGCCGGCTTCATCGCGCTGTGCCTCTTCATCGGCGCCATGGGCAAGAGCGCGCAGATCCCGCTCTACGTCTGGCTGCCGGACGCCATGGCGGGACCGACGCCGGTCTCGGCGCTCATCCACGCCGCCACCATGGTCACCGCCGGCGTCTATATGGTGGTGCGCTCGAACGTCATCTATCAGCTCGCGCCGAACATTGGGATGTTCGTCGCGGTCATCGGCGCCTTGACGGCGATCTTCGCCGCCACCATCGGTCTCGCCCAGAACGACATCAAGAAGGTGCTCGCCTACTCGACCGTGTCGCAGCTCGGCTACATGTTCCTCGCCGCCGGACTGGGAGCTTACGGCGCGGCGATCTTCCATCTGATGACGCACGCCTTCTTCAAGGCCCTGCTCTTCCTCGGCTCCGGCTCCGTGATCCACGCCATGGGCGGCGAGCAGGACATGCGGAAGATGGGCGGCCTGAAGAAGCACTTGCCGGCGACGTACAGGACCTTCGTCATCGGCTCGCTGGCCATCGCCGGCGTGCCCGGCCTCGCCGGTTTCTTCAGCAAGGACGAGATCCTCCACGCCGCCGCGACGGGCGGGCACTGGACGCTCTACATCATCGGGTTGATCACGGCGCTGCTCACCGCCTTCTACATGTTCCGCGTCGTCAACCTGACGTTCCACGGCGAGTTCCGGGGCACGCACGAGCAGGAGCACCACCTCCACGAATCGCCGCCGTCGATGACGGTGCCGCTCTGGGTGCTCGCCGTTGGCGCGGTCATCTCGGGTTTCGTGGGATTGCCGGTGGAGAAGTGGAACGTGTTCCACCACTTCATCGAGCCCGTCGTCTACGAGGTCGCCGGCCGCACCACGGCGGCGCACGAAGCGTCCGTGGCCTTCAACGTCACCCTGATCGCTATCGCGGTGATCATCGCGCTCGCGGGCATCTGGCTCGCCATGCGGCTCTACGGCGGCACCCGCGGCCTTTCCGCGGACGAGGCGTGGGAGCGCCGCCTGCCGGCTGTCCGCGTCCTCATGGCCAACAAGTACTACGTCGACGAGTTTTACGACGCCAC
Organism: Thermoanaerobaculia bacterium; assembly: GCA_036558045.1. Classification (GTDB taxonomy): domain Bacteria; phylum Acidobacteriota; class Thermoanaerobaculia; order Multivoradales; family UBA5704; genus DATARR01. The sequence goes on along the minus strand of DATBGJ010000639.1, from coordinate 1,839 downwards.
GGTCATCCGCGGCACCTGGGGGCTCGCGCGCTCGCTCTTCCGCTTCGATGCCGGCTTCATCGACGGCGTGCTGGTGCACGGCGCGCGCAACCTCACCCTGCTTTCTTCGATGATGTCGGGCTTCTTCGACAAGTACGTCGTGGACGGTCTGGTCAATCTGACGGCCGCCGTCCTCGCCGGGTTCTCGCGGCTGTTCCGCCGCCTGCAGAGCGGGTACGTGGGGAGCTACGCCCTGGTGCTCGCGGCGGGCATGTTCGCCTTGGTCGCCGTCTACATGCTGCTCAACCGGGGCTGACGCCGGCGCGCGAGACCGCCTCTGGGAGGAACCATGTTCGATTGGGTGCACAACGTTCCGATCCTGTCGATCGTCTGCTACCTGCCTCTCGCCGGCGCGCTCGTCGTCATGTTCGCGATGAAGAGCGGCCAGGAGGCGGCGATCCGCAAGTTCGCCACCGGCGTCGCCTTCGTGGACTTCCTGATCTCGCTGCCATTGTGGTTCGCCTTCAATCCGAACGCGGCCGGAGACGCGATCTTCCAGTTCCGCGAGAGCCACTCCTGGATCGACTCGATCGGCGTGCGCTATGAGTTCGGCATCGACGGCATCGCCCTGCTGCTCGTGCTGCTGACGACGTTGCTCGGCGTCATCTCGTTCCTTTCCTCGTGGAGCGCCATCCACACCCGCGAGAAGGAATACTACGTCTTCCTGCTGCTTCTCCAGACCGGCATGCTCGGCGTCTTCATGGCCATGGACTTCTTCCTCTTCTACGTCTTCTGGGAGGTCATGCTGGTGCCGATGTACTTCCTGATCGGCATCTGGGGCGGGCCGCGCAAGCTCTACGCGGCGATCAAATTCTTCCTCTATACGCTCGTCGGCTCGGTGCTCATGCTGCTCGGCATCCTGGCGCTCTACTTCTACAATTCCGGCGGCCTCTTCGGCTGGAAGGGCCTGGGCAATCCGCCGACCTTCTTCATCCCGCAGTTCCACGAGATCGGCGCCTCTATTCCGCCGGACCTGCAGATGTGGATCTTCCTCGCCTTCTTCGTCGGCTTCGCCATCAAGGTGCCGATGTTCCCGTTCCACACCTGGCTGCCGGACGCCCACGTCGAGGCGCCGACGGCGGGCTCGGTGATCCTCGCCGGCGTGCTGCTGAAGATGGGCACCTACGGCTTCGTGCGCTTCTCGCTGCCCATCCTGCCCGACGCCACCCTGCGCGCGCTGCCATGGGTGGCGGCGCTCTCGATCATCGGCATCCTCTACGGCGCGCTGGTGGCGATGGCGCAGAAGGACATCAAGAAGCTGGTGGCCTACTCGTCCGTCTCCCACCTCGGCTTCGTGATGCTCGGCCTCTTCGCCCTGAACGGGCCGGGCCTGAACGGCGGCGTGCTGCAGATGATCAACCACGGCCTCTCGACGGGAGCGCTGTTCCTCCTCGTCGGCGTCATCTACGAGCGGCGGCACACGCGCATGATCTCCGAGTACGGCGGCCTCTCCGCGGAGATGCCGCTCTACGCCACGATCTTCCTCATCATCACCCTGTCGTCGATCGGCCTGCCGACGCTCAACGGCTTCGTCGGCGAGTTCACCATCCTCGTCGGCGCCTTCCAGCGCGTCTGGTGGTGGGGCCTGCTGGCGGCGATCGGCATCGTGCTCGGCGCCGCCTACATGCTGTGGCTCTACCAGCGCGTCTTCTTCGGGCCGCTCACCAATGCGGAGAACAAGGGCCTTCCGGATCTCAACCGCCGCGAGATCCTCTACCTCGCGCCGCTCGTCGTGCTCTGCTTCTGGATCGGCCTCTACCCGCGGCCGTTCTTCCGCGTGCTGGAGAAGCCCGTCCAGTA
>DATBGJ010000638.1:0-13743 GCA_036558045.1 Thermoanaerobaculia bacterium | reverse complement strand
GGGCCAGGATGGCCTCGAGCTGCGCCGGCGAGAGCCCCGCCAGAACGCTCGCCGGGATCAGCACCATGGGCCGCAGCCAGCCGATCACCATGGGAACGGAGACGGTGGAGGACTCGAGGAGCGTCACCCAGCGGCGGATTCCCAGGCGATCGCGGAGATCCTGGGCGAGGGCCGTGGCGGCGGCGCTCACCGGTTGACCGTAACGGGACAGCCGGCGCGCCAGGCTCCAGCCGCCCAGATGGTACATGGCGAGGAGGGCGACGCCCGCCAGCCAGAGGCGGAGGATCCACGGCAGCAGCGAGGCGCCGAAGGTCTGGGATACCGCGGATGCCGGCGAGACGCCGGCGCTCCCAGGAGGCGCCACCACGGACGCGGAGACCGCGGAGACTTCATGGAGCGTTTCAATTTGGACCGGCGCGAGCCGCAGGGCGGTGATGAAGGGCAAGGCCGCCATGATCGACAGCGCTCCGACCGCCACGGCGTAACGGACCGCGGTTCTCCTTCGTTTCAGCATCGCCAAGACGCCGCCGGTGGCGAAACCCACCAGCGTTCCTTGCCATAGGAAATGAATGAGGGCCCAGGCGGTCGCGCTCGCTATACCGTTCATTTCGCCTCTCCTTCGAGCTGATCCAACAGGTCCCGGATTTCCGCCAGCTCCGCGGCCGACGCCGGACGCGAGGCAAGCGCGCGCATCACCAGGCGGCTCGCCGAGCCTTCGAAGGCACGGTCGAGGAGGTCCCCCACGAGCTGGCTCTGGGTTTTTTCCTCCGGCAGGCGCGCGGCATAGAGATGCGCCCGCTGCGACTCGTCGCGGGTGACCAGTCCTTTCTCGGCCATGATCTGGAGCTGCTTCAACGTCGTGGTGTAGACGGCTGGAGCGCGCCGGGCAAGCTCGTCATGCACGTCCTTGACGGTGCTCGGCCCGCGGCGCCACAGCACGCGCAGGATGGCCAGCTCGGCGTCGGTGGGGCGGGGGATCTCGGGCATGGAGAGAGGATATACGACGAGCTTCGTAGTTGTCAACGATGAGTTTCGTAGATCTCCCCTCCCATACAATCCACCTCCCATGTGGCAGCCCGGCGACCGCGTCACCCACCGCTTCCATGCCGAGCTTGGACCGGGCCGGATCATCGAGATTCACGGACGGACATTGCGGGTCGAGTTTCCGGACGCCCGCCAGACGCTGAGCTTCGCGACGGGCACGGACGCGCTTGTCCCTTTGAGCGTGGCGCCGGGAGGGCGGGCGCGCCTGGAGCCCTCGGGAGAGATCGTGGTCGTGGAGTCGTGCGAGGAGGATTGGTGCGTTCTCGCCGACGGCCGCGAGGTGGCGCTGGAAAATCTCTGGCCTTTGCTGGCCGAGATCTCGCCCGTCGAGCGGTTGGCGCGCGGCAACGTGGACGCCTTCGAGGACTTCGCCAACCGGCTCGACGGGCTGCGCCTGTTGCGGATTCGCCGGGCCGGCGGCCTCGGCTCGTTCCTCGGCGGGCGCATCCAGCTCTTCGCGCACCAGCTCTACGCGGCCGCGCGTGCCTGCAGGAGCGATCCCGTCCGCTGGCTGCTGGCGGACGAGGTGGGCCTCGGCAAGACGGTTGAAGCCTGCCTCATCCTCAACCGTCTCCTCCATACCGGCCGGGCCGAGCGCACGCTCGTGGTGGCTCCCGAGACGCTGATCCTGCAATGGCTCGGCGAGCTGTGGCGCAAGCACCACCAGGTCTTCGCCCTGCTCGACGACAAGCGGCTGGACGACGTGGCGAAGGACTACGGCGAGGGGTTCAACCCGTTCGACGTCCACCGCAAGGCGATCGTCGGCCTCGAGACCCTCGTGCGCCGCCGGCGCTTGACCGAGCAGGCCGTGCAGGCGGGGATCGACCTTCTCGTCGTCGACGAGGCGCATCATCTGCGGCGGCCGAAGGGCCATCCCGGCAACGAGGCCTACCGCGCCGTGGCGCCGATCGCGGCGCTCGGCCGGCACGTCCTGCTCCTCACGGCGACGCCGCTGGAGGACGACGCCCACGGCTTCTTCCGTCTGCTCCAGCTCCTGCGGCCGGAGGAGTTTCCCGAGAACGAGTCCTTCGACGACCGCCTGGCCCGCCGCGAGCCGCTGCCGCCGTGCACCAGCGCCACCCGGCGCGTGGACATCGGCGGCCTGCCGCCCCGCGCGCCGGTGCCGATCGGGATCGAAGATCCTGGATGGGAGACGAGCGACCGGCTGGTGCGGCATCTGCGCGCTCAACCGACTGAAAACGCCCTCGCCCGTCGGCGCAAAGCGGACCGCGTTTTCCGCGCGCTCGCCTCGCCCGCCGCCCTCCTCTCCATCGTGGAGCGAGACGATGAGGAAACGACGGCCCTGGCGACCGAGGCCCAGGCGCAGGACCCGCGGCTGCGCTGGCTGGTCGAGCAGTCGGCGCGCTGGTCGGGACCGCAAGAGAAGACGCTCGTCTTCGTAGCGCACCGCGAGACCCTGGACCTGCTGCGCACGGCGATCGAGCGCCAGGGCCGGCGGGCAGGCATCTTCCACGAGGACCTCTCGCCGGAGCGGCGGGACATCGAGGTGGCGCAGTTCCGTTTGCCCGAGGGGCCTTCGATCCTGATCTCCACCGAGGCCGGCGGCGAGGGGCGCAACTTCCAGTTCTGCCGCCGGCTGGTGCTCTTCGACCTGCCCTGGAATCCGTCGGTCGTCGAGCAGCGCATCGGGCGCCTCGACCGCATCGGCCGCACGATTCCCACCGAGATCTTCTATTTCCGTCCGCCCTCTGGCTTCGGGCGTGCCGTCGCCGGTCTTTATGAGGCGATCGGTCTCTTCCAGGAGCCTCTGGGAGGCCTCGAACAGGAGCTGCGCCATGCCGCTCAGGCGGTGGAGCGCGCCGCCGTCGACGGGTCCGACGACATCGGTCCTGCGGCCTTCGACAAGGTGCTGCGCGAGGCTAGAGCGGCCCACGACCGGGTACAGCGCGCGGCCTATCACGAGCTGCACCGCGACCCGTACCGGCCGGAGATGGCGCCGCAGATCCTCGCCCGCGTGCCGCCGGATCTCGACGCCTTGAACGAGGACGTGGTGGTGCGCGCCGCCTCGCGCTTCGGCTTCGACGTGGACCAGCAGAGCGGCGAGCGGACGTGGCGCATCGAGTTCGGCTACGAGGCGCTGGTGGAGTACGTGCCGGGCGTGACGCCTGGGTCGAGCTATCTCGGCACCTTCAGCCGCGAGCGGGCGGTGGAGGAGGAGACGCTGGACTTCTTCTCTTCAGGTCATCCACTCGTCGAAGGAATCCTTTTCGAGCTGGAGGAGGGAGCGCGCGGCCGCGTAGCTCTGCTGCAGGTCTCCGGCAAAGAGGAGGTCTTCGGCCTGCTGGCGATCTACAAGGACGGCGAGGACTGGCAGGCGGTCGCCGTCGACAGCCAGGGCCGGACTCGACCCGATCTCGCCGAGCGGCTGAGGGGGGAGACGCTGCGCCCGGAGCCGATCGACGTCAAGAAGTGGACGAGCCAGGCGGGCTGGGGCAAGGCGATCCGCAGGATGGCGGAGAAGCTGCCGGCGGGGAAGGTGATGGCACTGGCGGCGTTCCGGATGCGAGATCAAATTAGCCGTTCGAGATCCCGCACGAGCGCGGGCAGGTCCTTCTGAACGACCTCCCAGATACGCTCCAAGGAGAGATCCACGTAGTCGTGGACGATGACGTTCCGATGCTTCACGATAGAGCTCCAGGGGATTTCCGGATGCTCGGCCTTGAGATCCTCGCTCACCCGCCGGGCTGCGTCGCCAAGGATCTGAAATCCACGCTCGACAGACATTTTCATCATCTTGTTCGAGGAGTACTCGACGAAGGTCGAGCCCTGTGTAAACTCCAGAATGTCTCGAGCCGTCTGTAGCATGTCCCAGAGATAGGCGGAGTCCCTCTCCTCAAGCGGCATACACCACCTGGTGGGATCCCAAGATCTCGCGGCGCCGGAACGGATTCCGGAGAGCCTTCTTCTCTACCAGGTCGATGTTCCGGCCTAGAAGGTTTTGCAGCTCTTCCCGCATCTCGATGAGGTCCCAGGCGCTCCAAGAGGCGTCGGGATCGAACATCACCAGGACGTCGATGTCACTCTTTGGAGAGAAGTCTTCGCGCAGCACCGAGCCGAAGAGGGCGAGCTCCCGGACCTTCCATCTCCGGCAGATTGCCTCGATCGCCTCAAGCGGCAGCGGGATGCGCGACTTCGGCGGCTGGAAGGTCATATCACCAGTTTACCCGAACAGCCTGAGCTGCCGCTCCTGCTCTGGCCGCCGGAAAGCCGCCGTGGAGAGCTCCGGCCGCGGCTGGTCCAGGCCGTAGCGCCGCTTGAAGGTCTCGAAGGTGGTGCGGATCTGGTCCGCGAAGAGCCCCTCGCCGCGCATGCGGCTGCCGAAGCGGGCGTCGTAGAGGCGACCGCCGCGCAGGTCGCGGACGCGGTTGAGCACCTTCTCCTTGCGGTCCGGGAAGTGCCGCTCGACCCACTCCTCGAACAGGCCGGCGACGGCGCCGGGCAGGCGCAGCACCACGTAGCCGGCCGAGGTGGCGCCCGCGGCGGCGGCGGCCTCCAGGATCTTCGGCATCTCGTGATCCGTTATGGCCGGCACCACCGGCGCGACCATGACGCCCACGGGGATTCCCGCGGCGGCCAGCCGCTCGATCGCCTTCAGGCGGTCGCGCGGATGCGAGGCCCGCGGCTCCATGCGCCGTGCCACCTCGCCGTCCAGGGTGGTGATGGAGATGTGGACCGCGGCGGCGCCGTGCTCGGCCAGCTCGGAAAGGTGGTCGATGTCCCGCGTCACCAGCTCGTTCTTGGTGATGATGCCGACCGGGTTGCGGAACTCGGCGAGCACCTCCAGGCAGCGGCGGGTGATCTCCAGCTTGCGCTCCGCCGGCTGGTAGCAGTCGGTGACGCCGCTCATCACCAGCGTCTGCGGCTGCCACTTCGGCGAGGAGAGCTCGCGGCGCAGGATCTCCGGCGCGTCCTCCTTGACCAGGATGCGGCTCTCGAAGTCGAGCCCCGCCGAGAAGCCCAGGTACTCGTGGAACGGCCGGGCGTAGCAGTAGACGCAGCCGTGCTCGCAACCGCGGTAGGGATTGATCGACACCTCGAAGCCGACGTCCGGGCTGTCGTTGCGCGTGATGAGGGACCGCGACGTGTCCCGCAGCAGCTCCGTGTCGACGCGGTCGGGACCCGGGATCTCCGGGTCCCGCTCGACGTCGATGATCTCGAACCGGTTCCTGGGATTGAGCCCCGCCCCGCGCCCCTTGATCGCTATCGCTTCCACCATGGGCGGTACTATAGCACAACTTACGCCGTTGTTGCGCCTCTTCCGCTACTGCGCCTTCTCCTCGAACTTCAGCGACACGCCGTTCATGCAGTAGCGCTGGCCGGTGGGCGGCGGGCCGTCCGGGAAGACGTGGCCGAGGTGGCCGCCGCAGCGGGCGCAATGGACCTCGGTGCGCGTCATGAAGAAGCTGCGGTCCACCGTGGTGCCGACGTGGGTGGGATCGATCGGCGCCCAGAAGCTCGGCCAGCCGGTGCCGGAGTCGAACTTGGTGTCGGAGCTGAACAGCGTCAGGCCGCAGGCGGCGCAGACGTAGACGCCCTTCTTGTGATTGTGGTTCAGCGGGCTCGTGCCGGCGCGCTCGGTGCCGTGCTCGCGCAGCACGTAGAACTGCTCGGGCGTCAGGAGCTTCTTCCACTCGGCGTCGGGCTTCTCGATTTTGTCGATCACGGCTTTGGGTCCTTTCGGCAGGGGCTTCGCCGGCGCGGCGGCGATGGCGACGCCGGCCAGGACGAGCCCGAGGGCGGTCAGTGACAGAAACAATTTCATGATTCGCATCTCCAGGTGTAGGGGCACAGCATGCTGCGCCCCCGAGGTATAACAGGTCAGATCTCGATCCCGTTCCCTTTCAGGAAGGCCAGGAGCTCCTCTTCGTTCAGGGTCCGCACGCCCAGCTTCCGCGCTTCGTCGGCCTTGGAGCCGGCGTCCTCGCCGACCACCACGACGTCGGTCGACTTGCTGACGGAGCCGGTGGCGCGGGCGCCCAGGGATTCGACCAGCGCCTGGGCGTCGCGGCGGGACAGGCGGGAGAGGCCGCCGGTAAAAACCCACTTCTGCCCCGCGAGAGGTTTTACGGACGCGGGCTCCTCGCTGGACTTGGCTGCGGGTTCCGTCTCGACGAGATGGATCTTCGCCGCCAGCTCGTCGAGGATGGCGGCGTTCTTGGGCTCGCGGAAGAAGGTGGTGATCTGCTCGGCCATGCGCGGGCCGATGCCGGAGACCTCCTGGAGGGCGTCCTCGCCGGCGGCGCGCAGGCCGGCGAAGGTGCCGAAGTGCCGCGCCAGGTCGCGCGCCACGGCGACGCCCACCTCCGGGATCCCGAGGCCGTAGAGGAAGCGCGGGAGCTCGGAGCCGGCGGCCGTCTTCCTGAGAGCGTCCACCAGCTTGTTGGCGGATTTCTCGGCGAAGCCCTCCAGCTCGACGAGCCGCTCGGCACGGATCTCGAAGAGGTCCGGGAGCTGGCGCACCAAGCCCTCGGCGACGAAGAGCTTGGCGGTCTCGTCGCCCAGGCCCTCGACGTCCAGGGCGTCGCGCGAGGCGAAGTGGACGATACGGCCGGCGAGCTGCGCCGGGCACTCGAAGCTGTTCGGGCAGACGGTGAAGGGGCCGCGCTCGCCGAGCGGCGTGCCGCAGGAGGGACAGGTTTCCGGCATCCGCCATTCGGGCGCCCGCTCGCGGTCCGGCTCCTCGATGCGCTCGATGACCTGGGGGATGACGTCGCCCGCCCGCTGGACGCGCACGCGGTCGCCTTCGCGCACGTCCTTGCGCGCCACCTCCTCGCGGTTGTGCAGGGTGGCGCGCGAGACGGTGACGCCGCCGATCTCGACCGGCAGCATGATGGCGACCGGAGTGACGACGCCGGTGCGGCCCACCGAGGGCAGGATGGAGAGGATGCGCGTCACCTCCTTGCGCGGCGGGAACTTGTAGGCGAAGGCCCAGCGCGGATGGCGCGAGGTCCAGCCCAGGCCCTCGCGGGCGGCGAGATCGTTGAGCTTGATGACAATGCCGTCGATCTCATAGCCGAGATCGTCACGGCAGGACTCGAGCTCGGCGTGGTAGGCGAGGACGTCGTCCACCGTCCCCGCCTTGCGGATGCGCTCGTTGACCTTGAGCCCCCAGCCGCGCAGGGCGGCGAGCACGTCCCACTGCGTCGCGAGGCCCTCCACGCCGGCGAGGATGTCGTAGGCGTAGAGGTGGAGCGGCCGCGCGGCGGTGATCTGCGGATCGAGCTGGCGCACGCAGCCGGCGGCGGCGTTGCGGGGATTGGCGAACGGCTCCTTGCCCTCGGCGATCAGCTTCTCGTTGAGCTTGTCGAAGGCGTCCGAGAACATGATGATCTCGCCGCGCACGGCGAGGAACGGCGGCGCCTTGCGCTTGCCGTCGCGCAGCCGCAGCGGCACGCTCGCGATGGTGCGCACGTTGGCGGTGATCCCCTCGCCCTTGCGCCCGTCGCCGCGGGTCGAGGCCTGGAGCAGGGCGCCGTCCTTGTAGACCAGCTCGACGGAGAGGCCGTCGAGCTTGGGCTCGAGGACGTACTCGGGGGGGGCTTCCGGGCCCAGGCCCTTGCGCACGCGCTCGTCGAAGCGGCGCAGCGTCGCCTCGGACTGGTCGGACTCCAGCGACAGCATCGGCGCCGCGTGCTCGACGGTCGGGAACGCGTCGAGCGGCCTGCCGGCCACCCGCTGGGTGGGCGAGTCGTCGGCGACGAGATCGGGGAACTCCTCCTCCAGCGCCACCAGCTCGCGGTAGAGCTTGTCGTATCCCTCGTCCGAGATCTCGGGCCGGTCCTCGACGTAGTAGAGGTAGTCGTGATGGCGGATCGTGTCGCGCAGCTTGGCGATCCGCTTGGCGGCCTGGTCGCGGGTCATCTGTCGTCATCCTCCGATGCGGGCTGGAAACTGTAGCATGCCTTCCCGCGGGCTCTTCAGCGCTCCCTGCTAGACTGGTATCCGTGAGCACGATTGGAGCCGCACGGTTCAAGAAGGAGTGTCTTGCGATCCTCGACCGCTTGGGACCGGAGGGTATCGTCATCACCAAGCACGGTAAACCGATAGCGAAACTGGTGCCTATCGAGACTGAGTCGGCCTCGCTGATTGGAAGTCTTGCAGGCAAGATCCAGGTGCATGGAGACCTCCGGACCAAAGGCCTACAGTGGGATGCTGAATCTTGACGCCCACGTCCTGATCCACGCTGCAGGTAAGGCGATGACGAGAGACGGCGGGAGATGACCTCTCTGTGGACGCGCGCGGGAATGACGTGGAGGCAGTTCGGCGTGCGCCTCCTGCGGCAGATCTGGGAGGACGAGGTGCTCGGGCGGTGCGCGGAACTCGCCTATGTCTTCCTGTTCTCCGTCTTCCCGCTGTTGCTGTTCCTCACTACGCTGCTCGGCTATCTCGCGGAAGCCAATCCGGGCTTGCGCTGGATCCTGTTCACCTATCTCGCCCGCATCTCGCCCAGCCGCGACGTGACGGCGTTGCTCAACAACACCCTGGCGGAGATCGCGGCGGCGCGCACCGGCACCAAGCTCTACCTTTCCCTGATCCTGACGATGTGGGTGGCTTCGAACGGCATGATCGCCGTCATGCGCACCCTCAACACCGCCTACGGCTTCAAGGACACCCGCCGGTGGTGGTGGCGGCGGCTGATCGCGATCGCGCTGACGCTGATGTTCTCCGTGCTCATCATCGGCGCCCTGGGATTGATCTTCTATGGCACGACGCTCGGCGAGGCCATCGCGGAACGCTTGGGCATCGGCTGGATCTTCGCCCTCGCCTGGCACTTCTTCCAGTGGCCGCTGGTGCTGGTGTTCGTCCTCATCTCCTTCGAGATGGTCTACAACTACGCGCCGAACCACGGCAGGAGATCGGGTCGCCAGTGGGGGACGCCCGGAGCGGTGACCGGCGTTGCGCTCTGGCTGCTCGCCTCCTTCGGCTTGCGGCTCTACCTCGCGTACCGCCACGCCTTCACCACCGCCTACGGCTCGCTCGGCGCGGTGATCCTGCTGCTCGTCTGGTTCTACCTGACGGCCTTCGCCATCCTCATGGGCGGCGAGGTCAACTCCGAGATCGCCCGCGAGCTGGCCCACCAGCGCGGTGAGGAAGAACGGCCCCGTCCCACGCGCCGGCGCCGGGAGAGGCTCCTCCGGCGCCTGCGGCGGCGCTATGCCGCGCGGCGGGACGCTACGCCGCCCTACGAGTAAGGCTTCAACGCTTCGCGCAGTGAAACCGGAATCGCAGTCGGCACCGTCCGCTCCCCCTCGCGGCGCATGCAGGCGATCACCTGCTCGCCGCGGGCCACCAGCTCCTCGCCGTCGCCGTTGCGGCGCCAGTATTCGAAGAGCAGGGTGAGGCGGTTCTGCACCATCTCGCCCAGGCGCATGCGGATGACGACCTCGTCGAAGGCGGCGAGCTCGGCGAGATAGTCGCAGGAGCAGTGAACGGTGGCGAGGGCGAGGTCGCGCGCCAGCTCGGCGAGGACCTCCGGCGCGTGCTCGCGCAGGAACAGCTCGCGGCAGCGGCCCTGCCAGCGCAGGTGGTTGACGTAGTAGACGTTGCCGACCAGGTTGGTCTCTTCGAAACCGACGACGTGCCGGTGCTCGTAGGCCTTCAATGGACGCTCTCGACGAGCACCGCCAGCGCCGCCGGGCCGGCCAGCTCGCGCACCGGGGCGAGCAGGGTGCCGATGCGCAGCGCGCCGGAGCGCAGCAGGAGCCAGCCGTCGCCGGCATCCTTCTCCAGCACCAGCGGCGCGTCGTAGGGAGCGCCGGCCTTGGTCAGGCTCTCCGCCGCCGTCCAGACGCGGGTGGCCGCCGCGTCCAACCCCTCGTTCCGTTCGCGGGCGATCAGCTCCGCCAGCCGGAAGCGCTCCGTGCCGAGGAGGCCTTGCCAGACGTCCGCGGCGCGCTCGGTGACGGGCTCCAGATCGCAGCCGACGCGGCCATTCGAGCCCACGGTCAAAACGAGATTTTCGGCGTGCGAACGGGAGAGCCCGGCGATTTCCGGTTTACCGTCCGGGCGGTGCAAGTCCGCCGCGCCGTGGCCGTTCCGCTCCAGCGCGATGCGGAGCCGGGAACCCGGCAGCATCTCCTCCAGTCGGCGCTCGACGTAAGGGGCGAGCAGGGCGGCGGTCCAGGCCTCCGGCGGCGAGACGCGGTCTACGGCGCGCAGCCTGAGACCTTCCCAACGCTCGCAGAGCCGGCCGTCGGCGGTCAGGATCTCCAAATCGTAGACGAATTCGTCGCCGTGCCGGCTCCGCTCGCGGGCGGCGAGGAGGAGAGGCGCGTCAGGAGGAAGACCGCGGCTGGTCACCCGCTCGACGCCGACCGGCAGCAGGGTCGCGTGCGGGATGCACGCCTGGATGCCGTGGATGGCGGCGTCGCGCGCGCCGGGATCGCCGAGCACGAGGCGGTCCGGCAGGTAGCGGCCGAACCAGGCGGCGGCGCCGTCCGGCGCGATGTCCGCGAGGCATTCTGTGGCACTGAGATTCCGATATCCCTGAACACGCCGAAAACGTCCGCGGTGAAAGAGGATGCGGCCGTAGAGGTCCTGCGGATCGAGCGCGATTCTGCCGTTCTGGGGATCAGGAGCCGGGAGGAGCCGGGGCGTGACGTCGCGCGCCTCGCCGAAGCGGCAGACGGCGCGGAAGTGGTCCGCCGCGAAGCCGGTCGAAGCATCGCGCAAGGCGATCTCCACGCTCCCCGGCTCCCGCATCAAGGCGGCCACGCGCAACGTCGTCGAGCGGCCGGGCGGTACGGCGACCGGACGCGAGAAGGCGATGTCTTCGAAGACGGGGATTTCGTCCGTCGCCGCCAGCGCCATGGCCGCCTGGGCCATCGCCTCCAGGCCGAGCACGGCGGCGAAGAGCGGCTCGCCGCGGTAGACGTGATCGGCAAGGTGCGGATCGGTGTCGGCGGAGACCGCGGCTTCCACCACCAGCTCGACGCCGGGGATGTGGACGCGGGGCTTCTCCAGGTAGCGCAGCAACGGCAGCTCGGGCCGCTCCACCTCCAGGGTCGGCGGATCGCCGAAGCGGCCGGTCACGACGAGGGAAGTGGCAGGCAGCGGCTGTGAGATCAGCTCGCGCAGCATGGCGACGCCGGTGTCGATCAGGATCGGCGCGATCCCCTGCGCGCGCAGCGTCTCGACGGTCCCCAGACGCTCGCCCATCCCCACTCCGGCCCACACGGACCATTCGAGCGCCAGGCAGCGGCAGCCCGGATGCGCGCGGGCGAACCGTTCCGTGGCTCGGGCCAACTGTTCGTTGGCGACGGCGTAATCGGCCTCGCCGGGGAGGCCGGTGCGGGCGATGATCGAGCCGAAGGCGACCAGCAGCCGCAGCCGTTCCGGATCGACCGCCGCGAGCACGTTGCGCAGACCCGCCGCCTTGGGAGCCAGCGTGCGGAGGAAGCCCTCCTCGTCGAGCGCCGAGAGCGGGCGCGGCGCGTTGGCGCCCGCGCCGTGCAGGACCGCGGTCACCGGACCCAGCTCCGCCTCGGCGCCGGCCACGGCGGCGCGCACGGCGGCCTCGTCCGTGACGTCGGCCGCGAGGTAGAGGGCGTGCACGCCGGCGGCGGCCACGCGCTCCAGGTTCGCGGCCAGCTCGGGATCGCCCTCCGGCAGGGAACGGCCGAGGAGGGCGAGGCGTGCGCCGGAGGCGCGGGCGAGGTCGAGGGCGCATTCGGCGGCGATCCCCTTGCCGCCGCCGGTCACCAGGAGAACGTCGTCCGTGCCGAGCGGCAGAGGCCCGGCCGGGGTCGGATAGGAGAGGAGGCGCAGCACGGGTACGCGCCGGCAGCCGTGGGCGTCATAGCAGGCCTCTGCATATCCCGACGCCGCGGCGACCTCGGCGGCAATCCAAGCGCTTGCATCGGGATGATCGAACGGCAGCTCGATCACGCAGGTCGTGACCTCCCGCAACTCGAGGTGCAGGCTGCGTGCGAAGCCGCCGCCGGCTCCGCCCTGCTGTACCAGCGCGAAGCGGAGCGGCCGGGGAGCCGCGAGCGCCGCCCGCGCCGCCTCGGCGAACAGGTCCGCATGCCGTTCGTCGACCTCGGGCGGCAGCAGAAGCGCGACGCCGGTGCCCACGAGCTGCGAGGCGAGCGTCGCGGCCAGAGGATGATCCGGCGGCGCGACGATCCGCCAATTCCGTTCCGAAGACACGGGATCGCGATGCCGGAGCTCGCGCGGCACCAATTCCACGGTGAACGGGCGCACCCAGGAGTCCACGCCGGCCGGAGCTCCTGCGGCCTCCGCAGCCTCGCCGAGAGCGGTCTGCTCTTCCAGGGCCTCCGCGATCTCTCCCACCGTGGCTCGCGCATAGTCCGTCGGGGAGGCAGGAGGACGTAGACCGAGCCGGCGCGAGGCCTCCACCACGAGCTGGCCGACCGAGATGGAGTTGAGGTGGAGATCGGAGAGCAGGCGGCTGTCCTCGGCGATCGCCTCCGGCGGCAGCTCGGCCCGTTCGGCGACGAGCTGGCGAAGGAGGGCGCGGACGCCTTGTGCGGACGGCGTTTTGTGTGTGGGAGGCCCTATGTGGCCGCCTTCGGCGGCAGGGCGGCCACGCAGGGCCGCCCCTACATGTTTTTCCGTCCCGACCAGCGGCGCCGTCTCGCACGGATTCGTCAGGAACCGCAACGGCCGCTCGGGATCGAACGGCCGGCTGAAGCGCCCTGCGAAGAGATACGACACATCGATGGGCGCGCCGAGGGCGAACGCCGCTCCGGCCGCCACGAGGACGCCGGCGAACGACGGACCGCCGGCGTCGAGCGGGAGGACCGGCGCGCCGAGGATCTCGCCGGCCAGCTCGGCGAGGGCGCGTCCGGGACCGACCTCGATCCACAGGTCGGCCTCGTCCTTCATCGCTGCGAGGGCCTCGGCGAAGCGCACGGGCGAGGTGAGCTGGTCCCGGAGCAGGCGGCGCAGGTCGGACTGCGGCGCGAGCGGCCCGCCGGTCACGGTGGAGACAACGGAGCGGGAGAGCGGCTGCAGGGACATCGACTCCAGCTCGGCCGCCAGGCGCGGCCCGGCCGCGGACATCAAAGGCGAGTGGAAGGCGTGCGAGACCCGCAGCCGCGTCGTGGCGATGCCGCGGTCGCGGGCGCGCTCGAGGACGGCTTCGACCGCGCCGGCGTCTCCCGAGATCACGGTGCGCGCGGGTCCGTTGTAGCCGGCGATGACGGCTCCTTCGTCGCCGAGCAGCTCCGCCGTCGCATCGGCTCCCGCGCCGAGGCTCGCCATGGCGCCGCGCTCGCCGTGCAGGTCGGCCATGGCGCGGCCGCGGACGGCGGCGAGGCGCAGGGCTGCCGACTCGTCGAAGGCGCCGCCCCAGCACAGCGCCGCGATCTCGCCCAGGCTGTGCCCGGCGGCGGTGGCGGCGCGGACGCCCAGCCGGTCCAGCAGGCGGAGCCCGGCGAGCGCGTGGGCGACGATGGCCGGCTGCGCCACGGCCGTGTCCACCGGGTCCGCGTTCGGGTCGAGCCCCGCCATCTCATACACCGGTTCCAGCTCCGCGAAGCGCCGGCGCAGGACGCCGCCGTCGAGGTGGGAGGGTGATCCCTGGCCGGGAAAGAGAAAACCGATGCGGGCGTCCCGGGCTCCGAGGCCGAGGAAGACGCCGTGTCGCGCGTCCAGCCGCGCCGTCTCGCCCGCGCGCAGCCACTCGCCGAGCCGGCGCAGCGCTGCCGCCGC
>DATBGJ010000637.1:0-1689 GCA_036558045.1 Thermoanaerobaculia bacterium | reverse complement strand
GCGTCGATGACGCCTGGCGTGACCCACTTGCCGGTGCCATCCACGACGGCGACGCCGGCCGGCACCTCGAACGTGGCGCCGACGGCGGCGATCTTGCCGTCGCGCATCATCACCGAGCCGCGCTCGATGCGCGCGCCGGCGGCCGTGAGGACGGTGGCGTTGGTGATCAGAACGGGTTGCGAGGGAAGGGGCTGGTAGGTGGAAGCGTAGGCGGCCTCGCCGGCTTTCCGCGTCTCGGGCTCGCTCGCCGGTCCCTCGGCCTTGGGCGTCGGCGCCTTTTCCTTCTTCATTTGCTCCGCCGGAGCGGCGGGGGTGGGGGAGGGAGCGCTGGCGCAGCCGCCGGGTACTCCGGCGAGCAGGAACGCGAGGACGCTGAAAACCATGCTTCTTCGCATGTCGATCATGGTCTCCTCGGAAATGAAAGGTGATCGTAGCATGGGATGGGCGATGCTATTCTGGAGCCCCTAAAGCCGAAAGGACCCCGTTTGCGATCCGGCAGGTTGGTGCTCGTTCTGCTCGTTCTGGCGTTCGCCGTGCGGCTCGTCGGCCTCGGCCACGAGGTCGAGGGCCGCTACTATCCGGACGAAGGCACCTATTACCATCACGCCACGACGATCCTCGATGGCGAGCTCTTCAGCTCCACCTTCGTCTATCCCCACCTGCTCTATTACCTCGACGCGCTGGCCTTGTGGCTGGCGTCGCTCTTTCCCAGGGCCGTGGCCGCGCTGGCCGCGGGCCTCTACGGCGTCGAAGAGCCGCTCGCCGTCTCCTGGCTTCTCCTGCGCGGCGTGGTGGCGGCGCTCTCGGCGCTCACCACGGTCCCCGCGTTTTCTCTCGGCCGCCGGCTGGGAGGAACGGCGGCGGGCGTCCTGGCGGCGCTCCTGGCGATCTTCTCGCCGGTGTTCAACGAGGGCTCGCACCTCAACACCTGCGACGTGCCATCGGCGTTCTTCGCCACGGTCTGCCTGGCGTTCGTGGCCCGGTTGATC
This sequence comes from Thermoanaerobaculia bacterium, assembly GCA_036558045.1. Classification (GTDB taxonomy): domain Bacteria; phylum Acidobacteriota; class Thermoanaerobaculia; order Multivoradales; family UBA5704; genus DATARR01. The sequence continues at coordinate 700 of DATBGJ010000637.1, read as the reverse complement.
GACGAGGAGCGCTGGCAGGACTACGTCTGGGCCGGCGTCGCGGCCGGCCTCGCGGCGGGCAGCAAGTATCCGGCGGGGATGGTGGCGGTGGCGATCGTCGCGGTCTGGCTGCGTTGGCGCGTCGCACGCCGCAACTTCTCCCTCGGGATCTTGGTCGCGGGTCTCGCGGCGCTCGCGGCCTTCGTGGCCACGACGCCGAGCCTGCTCGCCTTTCCGGACCTCGCGCTCTTCGGCGGCCGGGGGATCTTCTTCGGCGCCCGCCAGTACGGCGAGGGCGGCTGGATCGGCGTCATGCCCCAAAGCAACTCCCTCTACTACGGGCAACTGCTGGCGGAGAGCTTCGGCTGGCCGGCCGTTCTGTTGGGTCTGGGCGGACTGTTTCTCCTCAAGCCTCCGGAGAGGACGCGGTTCCTGTGGCTGCTGCCGTTCCCGGTGCTCTATCTGGCCCTGATCGGCTCGATGAACATGGTGGTGCGGCGCAATCTCTACCCGGCGATCCCCATCCTCGCCGTCTTCCTGGGCGCCGGCATCGCGGCCGCGCTCGCCTGGCTCCGCTCCCGGCTGCCGCGTCCGGTGCTGGAAGCCGCTGCCACGGCGGCCCTCGTCGTGCTCGCCGTGGGCACGGCCGTGGCGCGGACGGCGGAGCAGGGGATCAGCCTCAGCCGTCCGAGCACGCGCGACGAGGCGCGGGAATGGATCC
>DATBGJ010000636.1:0-3319 GCA_036558045.1 Thermoanaerobaculia bacterium | reverse complement strand
AGCGACATCCAGTTGCTGTCGACGGTGGCGAACCAGATCGCGCCCATGATCGAGAACGTCCGGCTGTATGAGGCAGCGCAGCAGGAGATCGAGCAGCGCAAGGTCGCCGAGGTGGCGATCCGGCGCAGCGAGGAGCGCTTCCGCACCCTGTTCGAGGCCACGCTCGAAGGCATCGCCATCGTCCGCGACGACGTCATCCTGGAGGTCAACCACGCGCTGCTGGGGATTTTCGGCTACGCGTCGCAGGAGCTGATCGGCCGCCGGTTGTCGCGGCTCGTCGCGGGCGAGGTGAGCCTCGAGGGCGTGCCGCGGGAGGCCATCGGGCTGCGGCGCGACGGCACGGCGGTGGACATCGAGGTCGCCGGCAAGCGCTATCTCTTCCAGGGCGAGGAGGTCACGGTGGTGGCCCTCCGCGACATCGCGCAGCGCAAGCGCGACGAGGCCGAGAACAAGATGCTGCAGCGCCAGCTCCAGCACTCGGCGAAGATGGAGGCCATCGGCCGCCTCTCGGCCGGCGTGGCGCACGACTTCAACAACTGTCTGCTCGCCATCTTCGGCTACAGCGACCTGTTGCTGGAACGCTATGGCGAAGACCCCTTCATCGCCCGCAACCTGGCGGGCCTCAAGGAGGCGGGCCAGCGGGCGGCCGCCCTCACCAAGCAGCTCCTCGCCTTCGCCCGCCGGCAACCGATGGAGGCCAGGGTGCTGAATCTCAACGGCGTCGTCGCGGGCCTCGAGAAGATGCTGCACCGGCTCCTCGGCGAGGACATCCATCTGGCCAGCGAGCTGCATCCGGAGATCGGCAAGGTGAGGCTCGACCCCGGGCAGATCGAGCAGGTCATCGTCAACCTCGCCGTCAACGCCCGCCACGCCATGTCCAACGGCGGACGCCTGACGCTGCGCACCACGCCGCTGCTGGTGACCGCCGAGGAGCCGGCGCCCCACTCCGACGTGCCGCCGGGGGAGTACGTCCTCCTGGCCGTGAACGATACGGGGATCGGCATGGACGCGGCGACGCAGGCACGGGTCTTCGAGCCGTTCTTCAGCACCAAGGGCGAGGGCACGGGGCTGGGGCTCGCGACGGCGTACGGCATCGTCCGCCAGAGCGGCGGCTCCATCTTCGTCAACAGCGCGCCGGGGCAGGGAGCGTGTTTCTCGATCTACCTGCCGGTCTCCCGCGACGTCGAGATCCTCCGAGGAGGAGCGGTGCCGGGCGCCTCCGACCGCGGCTCCGAGACCATCCTGCTGGTGGAGGACGAGGAGGAGGTGCGGGCCGTCCTGCACCAGATCCTGATCCGCAAGGGCTACCGCGTGCTCCAGGCGGGCTCGGGCGAGGAGGCGCTGGTGGTCTCGCGGCTGCACCGCGGCGACGTCCACCTGCTGCTGACCGACGTCACCATGCCGGAGATGAAGGGGCCGGAGCTGGCCCGGCGCCTGCGCGCCGAGCGCCCCGCGACGCGGGTCGTCTTCATGTCGGGATACAACGACGAGCGGCTCTCCGACGGCGGGCCGGACTCTCCGGTCTGCCTGCAGAAGCCGTTCTCGCCCCAGCTCCTGGGGGAGACGGTGCGCGGCGTCCTCGACGCGGCCGAAGACCTGCGGGCCGCCGGCTAGGGCGCGGCCGCCAGCACGGCCCCTCCCCACCTCTCCGGCCCCAGCGCCTCCACGACGACGGCGATCTCCCGGGCGTGCGCCGGCACCTCGACCCGCAGCGCTCGCTGCAGCCCTTTTGCCGGGTCCAGGCCGGGAAGGATCTCGTGGTGAGCCTCGGCGGCGCCCTCGCTTTCCTCCTTCGACCAGGCCCAGGAGACGCGGACGGGGCCCGGCAGCGCCGCCTCGGGGATCTCGATGGGGGCGATCTCGATCTGCAACTCCAACCTTGCAGGAGATCTCTGCAGGGCGGCGTGCAGGGGAAGGTCGCCGCCGGCACCGCGATGCGCCAGGAGATCCTCGAGCCGCGCTTCGGCGATCTCTTCGGGAGTCGAGGAGCGGATCCACCCAGGCGCGCGGATCTGCCTGGTTTCCATCGGGCCCGGCACGCTCACCTCGGCCACCCAGAGCATGGCGTCGATGCGCTCGCGCGCGTGCAGACTCACCGCCAGGGAGTGGAGCCGGCCGTCCACCGGCGCGTCCGGCTCGGCGATCCACAGGCGCCACCGCCGGGAGAGCGCGGCGAGGGTCGGTCCGATCTGCTGCTCGAAGCCGATGACCGTTCCCGCCGTCGACCGGGAGAGGATGCGCAGCGCCGCCGTCCTGGGCTCGACGAAGAGATCGATCACGCCGGTGAAGGCGAGCGTCGTCTTCTTCGGCGGCCGGTGGGGCAGGATCGGCGGCACGCCGTTCTGGTGGTCCGACGGCGCGGCGGTCTCGCGGAAGATCTCGAGCTCGCTCTGCGGCGCGATCGCGACCCCGACCCCTTCTTTGCGCAGCGGTACGGGGATGGCCACCCAGCCGTAGGCCGCGAGGACGCGGGCGGCGCGCTGAAATAGGGCGGCCGGCATGCCCGCGGCGGCGGCGTCCCGGCGTTCGAGGAGAGCGCTCTGTTCGGGCGACAGGTCGGGGCCGTCGGCGACGACGAAGACGGCGTGGGGACCGGCCGCCCGGCGGGCGGCGAGGAAGGCGAGGAGCTTGTCGAGCTGGCGGCGGATCTGGGGAGACGAAGCTCCCTTGTCCGCCTGGGGCCGCCCTTCCGCCTCGTCCCGCTCCACCCGCGCCGTGGCGGAGATATCCGTGAGGATCTGCTCGACCCGCTTCGCCTCCCGCGTGGGCGCGAGCACGCGGCGAGGATCCGCGCCGGCCACCACGATCTCGACGCCGCCCGTGCGGGTCAGCTCGCGAGCGTGATCCGCGAGCGCCAGCCCCGAGTAGAAGATCGTCCCAGGGCTCGCGAGGACCTCGTCGACGTAGAGGACGATCGTCCAGTCGCCGCCGGCGGGCTCGGCCCGCGTCACCTCGCGCGGCTGGCCGTCGACGAGCACCCGCAGGTTCTCGGGCTTCAATCCGTGATCGCCCTGGTCGTCCGGCGGATCGACCAGGATCTCCCGCTCGCGGACGATCAGCTTTTCCGAGAACCGCTCCGGCGGCTGGGCGGGGAGCCCGCCGGCGGCGGCAAGGAGAGCGAGCAGCGGCCCTGCGGCGAGGCGGGATCTCCGTGCCATCGACTGCGGCAGAGGCAAAGGCCATGCCGCGCGCTCTCCCTCGAAGCCGCAGGAAGAGCCGTCCGGCCGCGTGGACAGGTCGCGTCGGAAAAAAGTTACAAACGCTAGGGTTCCGGCTCGACCACGGCGCCGATGCCGGAGCCGCGGGAGTCCGAGGCGGC
>DATBGJ010000635.1:0-2241 GCA_036558045.1 Thermoanaerobaculia bacterium | reverse complement strand
GGCGATACCGCCGTGGGGCGGCGCGCCGTAGCGCAGCGCTTCGAGGAAGAAACCGAAGCGGGCCTGCGCCTCTTCGGGAGCGATGCCGAGGAGCTCGAACATGCGGCTCTGCAACGCCGGATCGTGGATGCGGATGGAACCGCCGCCGAGCTCCAGCCCGTCCATCACCACGTCGTAGGCGCGGGCGCGGACGGCGCCGGGATCGCTCTCCAGCTTGTCGAGATCCCGCGGATGGGGGCTGGTGAACGGATGGTGCATGGCGAACCAGCGCTTCTCTTCCTCGCCCCATTCGAGAAGCGGGAAATCCGTGACCCAGAGGAAGGCGTGCTCGTCTTCGGGGATGAGCTCGTAGGTCCTGGCCAGCTCGAGCCGGAGGGCGCCCAGGGCGGCAGAGGCAGTCGCGGCCGGGGCGGCCACGATGACGGCCAGCCCACCCTCCTCGAGCCCGAGCGCCCCGGCAGCGGCTTGAAGCTCGGAGTCGGTGAGAGCGTTGATCTGAAAGACGATCTCCCCCTCCCTGCGGCGCAGCGTCAGCACGCCGGCCGCGCCGTAGCGCCGGGCGATCTCGGTCCAGCCTTCCACCTGCTTGCGGCTGGCTCCGGCGGCGCCGGGAACGACGAAGCCGCGCACCACTCCGCCCGCCTCCACCGTCACCTTGAAGCCGCGGAAGCCGCTGTCGCCCAGGCAGTCCGTGAGGTCGACGATCGGCAGGCCGAAGCGCAGGTCGGGCTTGTCGCTGCCGTAGCGCGCCATGGCCTCGGCATAGGTCATGCGCGGAAAGGCGGCCGGCGGAGAAATGCCGGCGAGCGGGAAGATGCGCGCGAAAAGGCTCTCGATGAGCTCGAAGACGTCCTCCTCCGTGGGGAAGGACATCTCCACGTCGACCTGCGTGAACTCGGGCTGGCGGTCCGCCCGCAGGTCCTCGTCGCGGAAGCAGCGGGCGATCTGGACGTAGCGCTCGAAGCCGGCCACCATGAGGATCTGCTTGAAGAGCTGCGGCGATTGCGGCAGGGCATAGAAGCTGCCGCGATGCACGCGCGAAGGCACGAGATAGTCGCGCGCTCCCTCGGGAGTGGATTTCGTCAGCACCGGCGTCTCGACGTCGACGAAGCCGCGCTCGTGGAAGAAGTTGCGCACCGCGAGCGCCACCCGGTCGCGCAGCAGGAAGTTCCTCTGCAGCTCGGTCCGGCGCAGGTCGAGATAGCGATATTGCAGCCGCAGCTCCTCGGCGGCGTCCGTCTTGCCGTCGAGCGGGAACGGCGGCGGCTCGGAGCGCGAGAGCACGGCGGCGCGGTCCGCCACCACCTCGATCTCGCCGGTGGGCAGGTCGCGGTTGACGTGCTCGGGTCCGCGCCACACCACCTCGCCTTCCACCTCGACCACCCACTCGTTGCGCACGGCGGCGAGCGCCTGCGCGGCCTCCGGACGCTCGTCGGGATGCAACACCACCTGCACGATGCCGCTGCGGTCGCGCAGATCGAGGAACACCAGGCCGCCGTGGTCGCGGCGGCGCTGCACCCAGGCCTGCAGCTTCACCCGGCTCCCCACGTCCTCGGTCCCGATCGTCCCCGCGCCGCGACGCTTCATGCCATCTCCCTTTCCATGCTTTCCATGCGCGCGGTGCCGGAGCCCAGCACCGCGCGATATTGCTCCTTCAGGGCCGCATAGCGCTCGACGGTATCCGCGATGCGCAGCGTTTCCTCCTCCGTCAACGGCCGCACCACCCGCGCCGGAATGCCCAACGCCAGGTGCCCGGCGGCGATCCGATGGCCCGGCGTCACCACGGCCCCGGCGCCGATCTGCGCGCCGCGCTCCACCACCGCTCCGTCCAGCACCCGCGAGCCGATGCCGATCAGGGCGCCGTCCTCGATGGTGCAGCCGTGCACCACGGCCTGATGGCCGATGACCACCGCCTCGCCGATCACCAGCGGATGCCGGACGTGGGAGACGTGCAGCACCGTGCCGTCCTGGACGTTCGTGCGGGCGCCGATGCGGATGAAGTTGACGTCGCCGCGCGCCACGGTGTGGAACCAGAACGACACGTCGTCGCCGAGCGTCACGTCGCCCACCACGTGCGCGCCGGGCGCCAGGAAAACGCGGTCACCCAGGGACGGCCACCGCCCCTGAAAGGAGTGAAGCGGCATGGGCTTGGATCCTCTCGCGACGGAGCCCCCGGTCTGCCGGCCGGGCGAGAGAGCATGGCATAAAATCCGCCGGTGTCCAAAGTGCCCGAGAGCCCCC
>DATBGJ010000634.1:0-3542 GCA_036558045.1 Thermoanaerobaculia bacterium | reverse complement strand
CGGGCGGCAGGCCGCACACCCGGTCTCCCCGCACGCCGTTGTCCTCGAAAAAGGTCAGCGCACCGGGCGCGCGCCGTCCGGGACCGAGCCGCCAGAGATCGCCCGCGCTGGCGCAGCGCAGCACGTGCAGCGCCTGGCTGTTCGGCTCCGCGTTCAGGCACTCGCAGAAGCCTCGCGGGTTGGCGTCGCTCGGTCCGGGCACCTGGTGGCAGAGGGGCTCCCTGGTCTGCAGTTTGACCCGCCCGGTCGAGGTGAGCTGCGGAAACCATTTCTGGCGGTCGGTGCCGTCACAGGCGGCCTGGTCGACGCCGCCGCTGCCGCCGGTCCGCCGCAGGCATTTCTGGCTGTGGTCGGCCTGCAGACGGAAGAAGCCGTCCGCCTCACGGACGAGCCGCCAGAGCTGATTGCGGCCGCCGTTGCAGGGGTACGTCTGCACGATCGCGTTGTTGTCCTGGCTCAGACCCGCGACGTCCAGGCACCACTGGCGGTCCTCGTTGATCACGGCGGCGAACGCCGCGAGAGGCTGTTGCAGGCGAAACTCGAAGTTCTGGCGCTCCCAGCGCGCGCGGCTGAAGCGTACCGCGCCCGGGGTGGGATCGCAGGCGACGAGATCCATGCGGTTGTTGACGTCCGAGACGTGAAGGCAGCGGTCGCGCGACAATTTCGGGCGCAGTCGGAAGCGCAGCGTCTCGGGATCCTCGAAGAGCTGCCAGCGCTGATTGTCGCCGCCATGGCAGCGGAACTGCTGCACCGTCGACGTATTCGGCACGTCGAGGCACCGGTGCGTGCCCTCCGACTCCAGGATGACGAACCCCGAGAAGTCGAAGCGCAGGAGCCAACGCTGGTTCGACCCGCCGTGGCAGGGGAACATCTGCAGGTACAACTGATCGTCGGGTCTGTTGTCCGGCACGTCCAGGCACATCTCGCGCGTGCCGTCCAGCATGCGGACCTCGGCGGTCAGCGGATCGGGCACGAAGCCCTGGGCGAGGGCAGGCAGCGGCGCGAGCACGACGAAGGCGGCGATCAGGAGTCTCTCGGTCATGGGACACCTCCTCTTCGCTTCGTAGGCGACGCTGAGGCGGCCGGCACAACAGGAAGAGAAAGAAAGGACCCCAAGGGACTACAAGGACAGCAAGGACATCCTTGCCGTCTTTGCTGTCCTTTTTGTCCTTTTTGCGGAGCGGCTATTTCAGGTGCAACGTCTCGTCGAGCCAGCTCAGGGCGCGCTCGAGCACCTCGTCGCGCCCTTCGCGGAGGCCGCGCAGCGTGGGCGTGACGGGCACGTCGGGCACGATCCCCACGCGCTGCAGTTGGCGGCCGTCGGCGTGGCGCACGTCGTGTCCGGTGAACGACACCCAGACGCCGCCAGGCAGCGGAAAGTTGGTGACGTCGCCGTTGGCTCCCGCCGTCGGCGAGCCGATGAACGTCGCGCCGGCCGCCTGTTCCATGAAGAGAGCGGTGTGCTCGGACTGGCTGATGGCGCGCTCGTCGAGGAGCATCACCACCTTGCCGCGGTAGGTCCAGGAGCGCGGCTCGGGCAGCGGCTGGGCGAAGAAGTAGCCGCCCTCCGACTCCTCGGCGTCGAGGCCGCTCACCTCACGCCGGCGGAAGATCGCCCCCACCTTGGCGCTGCGCACGTTGAGCCGCGCGGCGAGCGGCCAGGCGGTGCCGTTGGGGTAACCGCGCAGGTCGAGCACCAGGGCGTCGGTCTCGCGCAGCTCCTCCAGCATGGCATCCACCTGATCCGTCTGCAGACGGGTCAGGTCGACATAGCCGATGCGCGGCCGCAGGCGCTTCCACGGCGAGCCCTCCGGTTGCGGCGGCTGCCAGAAATTCTCGTCACGCGGCGCGTCGATCTGGCGCGTCTTGCCGTCGCCGCTCATCACCTCGAGATGCGCCGTCGAGCCCTTCGCACCGGCCAGCGCCGTCCGGGCCGCACGGATTCGTCGGGTCAGCTCGGTCGAAGCCGGGGTCAGCGGCAACAGGCGCTCGATGCGCTGCGCGATCGGCTCGCCGTCGACTCCCACGATCACGTCCCCGACCGCGAGGCCGCTCAGCGCGGGATCCACCGCGGTGACCGCCACCTGATCCTCCACGATGCGCACCTCGACGTGAGGCCACGCCTCTCCCAGGAGCTGCTGAACACCGGGGTTTCCCCAGACTCCGGTGTGGCCGTCGGCGACGTGCGCCATCAGCTCCAGCAGCGCCCGCGCGTAGGCGGTCTCGTCTGCGGCGGCGGTGAGCGCGGGCAGGCTCTGGCGGAAAGCGGCGTCCCAATCGCCGATGAGGTCGAGATAGGGATAGAAATAGTGGATGACGCCCCAGGCGCGGCAGCCCGCGAGCAGCCGCAGACCCAGCGGCGGCAAGGCCGGCTTGGGATAGCGGTTCTCGAGGCGGCGCACCGCGGGTGCCTCAGCGGCGGGCGCAGCCGCCTGCGGAGCGGACCACGGCTCGCCGAGCAACGCCCGCGCCGCGGCGAGAGCGGCATCGCCGCCCTCGGCGGCCTTCGGCGCCGCCACGGCGGCCAGCGGAGGTCCGACCTGCTCGACCGAGCGCACCTGCGCCGAGAGCCCCTCCCCCAGATCCACCCCGACCGATCCGAGAGTCCTCGCCGGATCGAAATCGCCCTCGCTCACCAGCCTGGCATCTCCACTCGCCACCAACGCCCGGACGACGTCCACCAGCCACGATTGCTCGTTGACCAGGAAGACCACGTGCCAGCTTCCTCCCTCGCCCATCGGAGCGAAGGCTTCCGCCGGCGCGGTCACCAGACCGCTGCGATAGCCGCCGGAGGACGTGCCGCGCTGCGGCTCGTACCCCCAGCGCACGATCCAACGCCGCGCCGGCGTTTCCACCCGCCGCGGCACGAGCAGGGAGGCCGCGGCGGTCAGAGCTCGGCCAGCCCAGAACCCGTTCTCGTCTTTCCCGTACCGCAAGTCGACGATCGCTCCGCGCGCCGCCGGCATCTCGGCGGCGAGCCGCTCGCCCAGGCCGTTCAGGGAGTAAGGACCCTTGGCGCGCTGGAAGCCGGGAAAATCGACGAGCAGGAGGCCGTCCTCCAGTTTGCGTACCAGCTCCGGCTGCGCGACGGCTTCCGGACCGGACGAAACCTGCGGCGGAGGGACCGCGTCATCGTCAGATTCGGCCTCGACGGTCGTCGTCGGATCTTTCAACAATCCGAGCATCTGCGCCGCCGCGGCGCGATACGCGGCGGTGTCACTCGCTCCGTCGACCGTCGTGGCGGCGGTGACGAAGGCGGCGTCCCAATCGAGGTCGCTGCTCCACAGTCCGGGGTGAAGGTACTTGGCGGTGTTCCACGCCCGGCAGAGCCCCATCAGGCGATCGATGCGGCGGGCCTCGGAGGCGGGCGGAGCTTGCGCCAACCCCGCCCAGGCGGGCAGGAACAAGCCACAGGCGAGCGATGCTCGAAGCTTGGAGCGGAGAATTCGCATCGTCTTGGCGCGGTTAACGATCTGCCGGCTTCGCGGCTCGGACTCGCATGTACCCTTCCTTTCGGAGTCGTTCCAGTATACCCCCGTGGG
>DATBGJ010000633.1:0-7918 GCA_036558045.1 Thermoanaerobaculia bacterium | reverse complement strand
GTCCTCTCCCAGCGGGTCTTCGAGAAGAAGCCGAGCACGGTCTCGGCGAGGTCCCGGACCTTCGCCACCACGCCCTCCCACTGGCCGCTCGAGGTGCGGCCGCCGTAGGACCAGTAGATGAAGAGCGCCCGCCCCTTGACCAGGTGCGCCGGCAGCGGTCCCCAGAACCGCGAGTCGTAGGAGTTGTCGCGGTTGTCGCCCATGCAGAAGTAGTGGCCGGTCGGCACCACGACGGGGCCGAAGTTGTACTGGCGGACGTCGAACACCGGCGCTCCCTTGTGCAGGGCGTAGCCCGCGTCGTTCACCTTCTTGGCGTTGACGTAGAGCTGCTGGTCGACCATGCGGACGGAGTCGCCGCCGACGGCGACGCAGCGCTTGACGAGGTCGAGCCGCGGGTTCTCCGGCGAGCGGAAGACGACGATGTCGCCCCGCCGCACCGGGCGGAACGGCAGCAGCTTCCGCTCCAGCGCGGTGGGCGTGGGGCCGTAGATGAAGCGGTTGACGAACAGGTGGTCGCCGACGAGGAGGGTGTCCTCCATCGACTGGCTGGGGATGTAGAAGGTCTGGATGACGAACGTGTTGGTGAACAGCAGGAAGACGGCGGCGATGATCAACGCCTCCAGGTATTCGCGCCCGATCGATCGTTCCTCCGCCATGGCGCGGCTACTGTACCCGAAAGGCCGCCACCCCCGCAAAAGATTGCGCAGGGCGCCAAATCTTTTGACACGCGCGCCAGGCCCCTTTCCGCTTGGTCCTACGGCCCCTCTGCTGGTTCGCCGCGCCTGATGCCTTGCGCCGCCGCCCTCCTGCTTCAGAAGGCAAACCCTTACCCTTCAGTTATTTAAGCCTTGCGCTGTCCTTGGCAGGCGCCTTGATCTGCCCGGTCCGCCGTCAACCACGGAGAGGAGGTGGCGACGAAGACGGCGAATCGAAAAGGCGCACAGAAAGGGATCCAGCAGCAAGTCGGACCGAAGTCTCAACTCAACGCTGTAGCCAAGGAAAGGAAGGCAGATCATGAAGCACTCCCATCGCATCGTGGCCGGTGTGGTCCTGGCGATTCTCCTGGCGGCGCTCCCCGGGGCGGCCGCCGAGGGCAGGAAGGTCAACGTCAACACCGCCGACGCCGCCCAGCTCGCCCTGCTGCCGCGGGTGGGCCCGAGCATCGCGCAGCGCATCGTCGAGTACCGCAAGCAGAACGGCCCCTTCAAGAAGGCCGAGGACCTGATGCTGGTGCGCGGCATCGGCGAGAAGACCTACGACCTCCTCAAGCCCTATGTCGCCACCTCCGGCGAGACGACCCTGAAGGAAAAGGTGAAGGCGAGCCGCTCCGGCTCCGATTCCCGCTGAGGCGCTCCGGGGTGGAGCGGGGCCACGGTTCCGCTCCGCCCCGGGCTCGGAGACCGGGCCATGAACCAGAGAGGTTTCAACCTCGTCGAGCTGATCTCCACGCTGGCGATCCTGGCGTGCCTCCTGGGGATCGGCGCGCCGCCCTTGCTGCGCAGCTCCGGCGACCTGCGGCTGCATCTCGCGGCCGAGGAGATGGCGGCGGTCCTGCGCCTGGCGCGCATCTACGCCGCGCGCCACAGCGCCAACGTGGCCGTGAAGTTCCGTACCGCGCAGGACGGCGCGGTTACCTACACGCTCTACCGCGACGGCGATGGCGACGGCGTCCTCAACCGCGACATCGACGCGGGAGTGGACCCGCAAGTGGCGCCGCCGCAGCGGCTGACGCAGTTGGGGCGCGGCTTCGGCTTCGGTTTTCCGCCCGGGCCGGCGCCGCGCGATCCGGGCTCGCCGCAGCGCCGTCTCGACGACCTCGACGATCCCATCCGTTTCAACGATTCGGACCTCGCCTCCTTCAGCCCGCTCGGCACGGCGACCTCCGGCTCGCTCTATCTCACCGACGGCGTCAAGCGGCTGGCGGCGGTGCGGGTGTTCAACCGCACGGGCAAGGTGCGCGTGCTCACCTATGACTCCGAGAAGGAGGTCTGGCGCGAATGAGCCGCTCAATTGACTCCCTCCGAGCGAGTGCAGTAACGTGGCCGCCATGCGTGCGATCGTCGTCGTCACCACCGTCGGCACCGAAGAGCAGGCCAATCTCATCGCGCGCGAGATCGTCGCGCGGCGCCAGGCCGCGTGCGTCAACATCCTCCCCGGCATCCGCTCGATGTACCGCTGGAAGGGGAAGATCTGCAAGGACGGCGAGCTGCTGCTCGTCGTCAAGACGCTGGAGCGGGAGTTCGAGGGCGTCGCGGCCACCATCCGCGAGCTGCACAACTACGAGCTGCCCGAGATCCTCTCCTTCAGCGTCAGCCGCGCCGAGCCGCAGTTCCTGCAGTGGATCGCCGACAGCGTGGACAAGCTGGCCGACTTCGCCGACGAAGAGGAAGAGGAGATCGCCTTCGCGGATTCGGACGAGGATTGAACGAACGCGATCTCGTAGGGCGCGCTGTGCGCGTCATGGAGCGTTGAAGGTGCGCGTAGCGCACCCTACCCCAGCGCCTGCTCCAGGTCCGCCAGCAAGTCCTCCACGTCCTCGATTCCCACCGACAGCCGCACCATGCCGTCCGTGAGGCCGATCCCCGCTCGGCGCTCCGGCGGCACGGAGGCGTGGGTCATCGATGCCGGATGCGAGGCCAGGCTCTCGACGCCTCCGAGGCTCTCGGCGAGGCTGATCACCCGCAGGCGGTCGAGCAGGGACTTGGCCGCCGCGTAGCTCCCCATCTCGACGGTGATCATCGCGCCGAAGCCCGAGGCCTGCCGCTTCTGGATCTCATGGCCGGGATGGTCCGGCAGGCCGGGGTAGAGCACCTGTTGCACCTTGGGATGGCCCATCAGGTAGTCGACGATGCGGTGGGCGTTGCCCTCGTGCCGTTCCATACGCACGGCGAGCGTCTTGATGCCGCGCATCACCAGGAAGCAGTCGAACGGCGAGAGGATGGCGCCGGCCGATTTCTGCACCAGGGTAAACCACTCGGCGTCCTCCGGCGTGCGGGAGATCAGCGCGCCGCCGATCGAGTCGCTGTGACCGTTGAGGAACTTGGTCGTCGAGTGGACGACGAAGTCCGCGCCGAGCTCGAAGGGGCGCTGGAAGTACGGCGAGAGGAACGTGTTGTCCACCGCCACGCGCGCGCCGCGGCCGTGGGCCAGCGCGGCGACGGCGGCGATGTCGGTGATTTCCATCAGCGGATTGGTGGGCGTCTCGAGGTAGACCAGCTTCGTCTCCGGCCGCATCGCCGCCTCGACCGCCGCGAGGTCCCGCGTGTCCACCCAGGAGAAGGCGAGGCTGTAGCGCTCCAGGATGCGGGTGACGTAGCGGTAGACGCCGCCGTAGGTGTTGTGCGAGAGCACCACATGGTCGCCGGCCTGGACGACGGTCAGCAGGCAGGCGATGGCCGACATGCCGGAGGCGAAGGCGTGGCCGGCGTGGCCGCCCTCCAACTCGGCCACCTGGCGCTCGAGCGCGTTGCGCGTGGGGTTCTGCACGCGGGCGTACTCGTACTCCGCGCCCTCGCCCACGGCGTGCTGCACGTAGGTCGACGTCTGATAGATGGGCACCGCCACCGCGCCGGTGCGCGGGTCCGGCTCCTGGCCGGCGTGAACGGCGCGGGTGGCAAAGCCGAGATTCCTGGGATCGCCTTTCATTGCGGCGCGCATTCTATAAGATGGCGGCCATGGACGAGCCGTTCTCGCCGATGCGCTGGGAGGGTCCGGGGCTCCGCCTCCTCGACCAGACGCGCCTGCCCGTCGAGGAGGTGTGGATGGACTGCGAGACCCCCGAGCAGGTGGCGGAAGCGATCCGCACGCTCGCCGTGCGCGGCGCCCCGGCGATCGGCGTCGCCGCGGCCTACGGCCTGGTGCTCGGCCTGCGTACGGAGCGCGGCGCCGGGCAGCTCGCCGCGCGCTTCGACGAGGTGTCGCGGCTGTTGGGGAGCACCCGGCCGACGGCGGTCAACCTGCGCTGGGCGCTGGAGCGGGGACGAGGAGTCTTCCAGGAAAACGAGCCGCGAGGACCGGAGGCGGCCACGTCCGCGCTGCTGGACTGGGCCCGCGAGCTGCACGCCGAGGACGTGCGGATCAACCGCCGCATCGGCGAGCACGGCGCCGCGCTCTTCGCGCCGGGCACGCGGGTGCTCACCCATTGCAACACCGGGTCTCTCGCCACCGCGGGGTACGGCACGGCGCTGGGAGTGATCCAGTCGGCCTGGCGGGACGGCAAGGTCGGCCAGGTGTGGGTGGACGAGACGCGGCCGCTGCTGCAGGGCTCGCGCCTCACCGCCTGGGAGCTCAAGAAGCTGGGCATCCCCTTCCGCCTGGTGACGGACAACAGCATCGGCGCTTTGCTGACACAGGGCCTGGTCGACCGTATCGTGGTCGGCGCCGACCGTATCGCCGCCAATGGCGACACCGCCAACAAGATCGGCACCTACACGGTGGCCGCGCTGGCGCACCGCCACGAGATCCCCTTCTACATCGCGGCGCCGCTCTCGACGATCGACCGCGCCACGCTGACCGGCAAGGACATCCCTATCGAAGAACGCCGCGCCGAGGAGGTCACCCAGGTCTTCGGCACTCGCGTGGCCCCGGACGACACGCCGGCGCTCACCTTCGCCTTCGACGTGACGCCGGCGGAGCTCATCACCGCGATCATCACCGAAGCCGGGGTGCTCGCGCCGCCGTACGAGCGGAGCATCGCGGCCGCGTTCGAGAGTGCGTAACCAAACCTCGCGAGACCCGCTGCGTATCTCCCGACGAGGAACCTTCGCATGACCCCCATTCTCGAGCTGCGCAACGTCCGCAAGGCCTACGGTGACTTCGTGGCGGTGGACGGCGTCTCGCTGGCGGTGCCGGCCGGCAGCATCTACGGCCTCCTGGGGCCGAACGGCGCCGGCAAGACGACGACGATCCGCATGATCATGGACATCACCCCGCAGGACTCGGGGGAGATCCACGTCTTCGGCCATCCGCGGACGGCGGACGACCTGCGGCGCATCGGCTACCTGCCCGAAGAGCGCGGCCTCTACCGCAAGATGACGGTGCTCGACCAGCTCCTCTTCCTGGCCGAGATCCGCGGCCTGAAGCGCGCGCGGGTCCTGCCGGACATCCAACGCTGGCTCGAGCGGGTGAACCTCGCCCAGTGGGCGAAGAAGAAAGTCGAGGAGCTCTCGAAGGGCATGCAGCAGAAGGTGCAGCTCATCGGCACCGTGCTCCACCAACCGGACCTGCTGATCCTCGACGAGCCCTTCTCCGGCCTCGATCCCATCAACCAGGAGCTGTTCCGCGATCTGCTCGGCGAGTACCGGCAACAGGGAAAGAGCGTCGTGCTCTCCACCCACGGCATGGAGCTCGCCGAGCGCATGTGCGATCACATCTGCCTGATCAACCGCGGCCGCGCCGTGCTCGACGGCAACCTGAAGGAGATCAAGCGCCGCGTCGGCGGCAACTCCTATCGGCTGGTGGCCCAAGGCGACCTGGAGCGGCTCAAGGATCTGCCCGAGGTGGAGCAGGCGGCGATCCAGGACGGCACGGCCAAGCTGCTGTTGAGGCCGGACGCCTCGGGACCCGCTGCGCTGCGGCGGATGGTCGAATTTCTCGACGTCCACGAATTCCGCTCCGAAGAGCCGGAGCTGGAACAGATCTTCATGAAGGCGGTGGGCGATGCGGCCTAGCAACGTCGTCGCGGTGGCGAAGCGCGAATACCTGCAGCGCGCCAAGACCAAGGCGTTCTGGATCATGACGCTGATCCTTCCCCTGTTCGTGACCGCCGTCTCCGTGCTGCCCGCGCTGCTGCTCTCCAGGTCCAAGGTCTCCCAGCGGCTCGTGGTGGTGGACGAGACCGGTAAGGTCGGCGCCGATCTGGTGGCGAAGATGAACGCCCGGGACACCCGGACGCCGAAGGCGGATGCGGAGAAGCCGGCCGGGCGGCGGAGCCAGGACGCCGACGAGATGGTGAGCTTCGCGGCCAGCGCCGAGCCGCCCGCCGCCGACCGCAAGGCGCAAAGGGCGGCTCTCGACCGCCAGGTGCTGGAGAAGCAGATCGACGCCTGGGTCTGGATCAGCCCCGGGGTCTTCGCGGACAAACCGGTCGAGTACCACGCCCGGAGCGTCTCCAACGTCTTCACCCAGGAGGCGCTGCGGGACGAGCTGTCTTCCATCGTGCGGCAGGCGCGTTTCCGGCAGGCGGGAATCGATCCGGCGCGGGTGGAGGAGCTCAGCCGCTCGGTGCATCTCGATCCGCAGAAAGTCTCGGCGGCGGGCAGCCGCGCCGAGGGCAGCCTGGGCGCCGCGGCGCTCGCCATGGTCATGTTCTTCATCCTCTACGTCTCGATCATCATGTGGGGCCAGCAGGTCATGCAGGGCGTGCTCGAAGAGAAGGGCTCGCGGGTGATCGAAGTGGTGATCTCGTCGGTGACGCCGTTCGAGCTGATGATGGGCAAGCTCCTCGGCATCTGCCTGCTGGGGCTGACACAGCTCGCCATCTGGCTCGGTACGCTGCTGGTGGTGACCGCGCCGGGAGTCCTCGCCGCGATGCCGTTCCTGCCGCCCGGGGTCTCTTTCCCTACGCTCTCGCTAGTCACCTTGATCAACTTCGTCCTGCTCTTCATCCTGGGCTTCCTCGCCTACGCCACGCTCTACGCCGGCATCGGCGCCTCCTTCAACAGCCTCCAGGAGGCGCAGCAGGCGGCGGGCATCGCGATGATCTTCGTCGTCACCCCGGTGATGATCATGTACCCGGTGATCAACGATCCGAATTCGCGGATGGCCACGGTGCTGTCGCTGATTCCGATGTTCACGCCGCTCCTGATGCCGCTGCGCATCGCCATCGAGATGCCCCCGGCCTGGCAGCTCGCCCTCGCCTACCTGCTGACCACCGCGTTCGTCGTCGGCATGGTCTGGTTCTGCTCCAAGATCTACCGCGTCGGCATCCTGATGTACGGCAAGAAGCCGACCTTCAAGGAGATCTGGAAGTGGACGCGGTACGCGTAGCGGCGTCAGGTAATATGCCTCCGTGAGAGGCGTGCACCCGTGGTAACCCGCAATCCCTTGCCCGGCCGGCTCGGCATGTCGAGCTTCGGGCTCGGCGGGCCGGTTCCCCGCGACCTGCTGATCCTCCTGGGGATCCTCTTCGTCACCTTCTCGCTGCGCTTCTTCGCGGCGACGGCGATCGTTCCGGCGGTGCTGCAGCTCACGCCCTGGGTGTGGCTGAGAGGGTGGGTCTGGCAGCTCGCCACCTATCCGTTCATCGGCGGCGGCTCGGGGCTCTGGTTCCTCCTCGATCTGCTCTTCCTCTACATGTTCGGACGGGACGTCTACTTCGGCCTCTACCGCCGGCACTTCTGGCGGCTGATCCTCTGGAGCTCCGTGGGAGCGGCGGTCGTGGCGGTGGCGGTTCATGTGCTGATCTCCTTCATCGCGGGCGCGACGGCCATCCCCGCTCCCTTCGCCATCATGCAGGGGCAATGGATGCTGCTGGCGATCTTCATCGCCGCCTTCGGCACCGCCCACCGCGACGCCACCGTCTATCTCTTCTTCATCCTGCCGGTCCAGGCGCGCTGGATGCTCTGGATCGAGGTCCTCTTCGCCTTCATGGCGTTCCTTTTCACCCACGATTTCCCGGGATTCCTGGGGATCTGCACGGCGGTGGTTCTCTCCTATTTGTACGTTCGTTCGAGCGGCTCCATGCGCGGCGGCAGGCGTACGCTCCGCGAGCTAAGGCTGCGCATCGAGCGCTGGTGGATCCAGAAGAAGCTGGACCGCACGCGGCGCAAGCGGGGCTTCCGCGTGATCTCCGGGGATCGGGACCGCAACGTGCGCAAGGGGCCGTGGGTGAACTGAAGGCCGGATCCTCTGCCATTTCGGTGCGAGAAAATACCCTCCGATTCCTTAAAACATTGTTTTTTCCGTTCAAACATTGTTT
>DATBGJ010000632.1:0-13273 GCA_036558045.1 Thermoanaerobaculia bacterium | reverse complement strand
CGACATCCGGACGGAGACGCGGGCCATCCGCGGCCTCATGGGCTACATGCCCGAGAGCGACGCCTTCGTCTCCGGCTTGACCGCGGTGCGCTTCGTGCGGTTGATGGGCGAACTCTCGGGCCTGCCTTCCGAGCGGGCTCTCGAACGGGCCCACGAGACGCTGTTCTACGTCGGCCTGGGCGAGGCCCGCTACCGCAAGGTCGAGACCTACTCGCTCGGCATGAAGCAGCTCGCCAAGCTCGCCCAGGCCCTGGTGCACGGTCCCCGGCTCCTCTTCCTCGACGAGCCGACCAACGGGCTCGACCCCTCGGCCCGCGAGCGCATGCTCAAGCTCATCCGCGACATCCGCGACACCGGCGAGGTCTACGTCATCCTCTCCTCCCATCTGCTGCGCGACGTCGAGGAGTGCTGCGACGAGGTGCTGGTCCTCAAGCAGGGCAGCATCGCCACCTATTGCAACCTCGAGGAGGAGCGGCGCGCCAACCGCAAGTTCCTGGAGCTGGAGGTGCGGGGCGGCGACGACGAGGCTTTCGCTGCGGCCGTCGAGGCCCTGGGAGTGGAGATGGCGGTCGGCGGCAAGCAGCGCATGAAGATCGTGCTGCCGGAGGGCGTCGAGATCCGCGATCTCTACCGGCTGGCCGCCGAGCGGCAGGTGCAGATCCGGCGTCTCGACTACAAGCGCGACTCCCTGCAGGACATCTTCCTCAAGGCGATGGACATGGAGGCCCGCGACCATGGCCGTGTATAAGAGCAACTACGGGCGCTACAATGGCGAGCTGACGCCGGGCTGGTCGCGCTTCCTCATCCTGCCGCGCTACGCCTTTCGCGACGTCTTCCAGAGCCGCGGCTTCATCGTCTTCTTCACCCTCTGTTTCGCCGTGCCGTTCGCCGGGCTGCTGATGATCTACCTGCACCACAACCTGGCGGCGCTGAAGTTCCTCAACCTGCCGCTGGAGCAGTTGCAGCAGATGCTGCCGATCAACGCCACGTTCTTCCTGCGCGGTCTGGAGTGGCAGGGTTCCCTCTGCTTCCTGCTGGCGCTCTTCGTGGGGCCGGCCCTCGTCGCGCCCGACCTGCGCAACAACGGGTTGCCGCTCTATCTCTCGCGGCCGTTCACCCGCGGCGAGTACGTGCTGGGCAAGCTGACGGTGCTGATGGTGCTGCTGTCGCTGATCACCTGGATCCCCGGCCTGCTGCTCTTCTTCTTCCAGAGCTATCTCGAGGGCGCCGGCTGGCTTGGCAAGAACCTCGGGATCGCCGGCGCCATCTTTCTGGGGAGCTGGGTGTGGATCCTGGCGTTGTCGCTGGTCGCCCTCGCCATCTCGGCCTGGGTGAAATGGAAGCCGGTGGCGCGCGTGTCGCTGCTCATCGTCTTCTTCGTCTTCTCCGGTTTCGCCCGCGCGCTCAACGAGGCGTTGGATACCTGGTGGGGCTGGCTGTTCTCCCTGTGGGCCGCGGTGCAGAACATCTGGTCCTCCCTCTTCGGCCAGACGATCGACTCGGATATCGGAATGCCGATCTGGGCGGCCTGGCTGACCCTCGCCGTCGGCTGCGGCCTCTGTCTCTGGCTGCTCTCCCGCCGCGTGCGCGCCTATGAGGTGGTGCGATGATCGCCGCCGCGGGCGCGGACCGCCGCGTCGTCTTCGAGAACGTCTCGAAGTTCTACGGCGACGTCCTGGGGATCAACCGGGTGAACCTGTCGATCCCGCCGGGCATCACCGGCCTGGTGGGGCCGAACGGCTCCGGCAAGACGACGCTGATGAACCTGATGGTCGGGCTGATCCGCCCGTCGCGCGGGCGGATCTCCGTGCTCGGCCTGCCGCCGGACGACGCCGAGCGGCTGTTCCGCCAGGTCGGCTACGCCTCGCAGTATGACGCCTTCCCGCCCGGCCTCACCGGCTACCAGTTCATCGAGAGCTATCTGCGGGTGCACGGCTTCGCCGCCAAGGAGGCCGAGGCCCTCACCTGGAAGGCGCTGGAGCGGGCCGGGCTCGTCGACGCCGCCGGGCGCAAGGTGGCGGGCTACAGCAAGGGCATGCGGCAGCGGGTGCGGCTCGCCCAGGCGATCGCCCACCAGCCCTCGGTGCTGGTGCTCGACGAGCCGCTGAACGGCCTCGATCCCATGGCCCGCGCCGAGGCCATCGCCCTGTTCCGCGAGCTGGCGGACGGCGGGCTGCACGTCATCGTCTCCAGCCACATCCTGCACGAGGTCGATCTGATCTCCGACCAGGTGGTGCTGATCAACGGCGGCTACGTGGTGGCCGAGGGCGAGATCGCCGAGGTGCGCGACGAGATGGAGGAGCAGCACCCGGTGCAGGTGCTGATCCGCTGCGACCGGCCGTCGCTGCTGGCGTCGCGCGTCTTCGAGCAGGACGGCGTGGTGGAGGCCCGCATCCTGGAGGACGGCCACGGCCTGCTGGTGCGCACGCGCGACGCCGACCGCTTCCACCTGGTGCTCAACGAGATCGTGCTCAGCAGCGGCCTCGCCGTCGAGGCCGTGGCGCCGGCCGACGCCGACGTCCACGCCGTCTACCAATACCTGATCGGCTCGAATGGAGAAAAGTCGTGAGCGACGTCGCCAGCGCGGCCGTGCCCGCCCGAAGCAGCCTACCCTGGGGCCAGTGGTGGCGCCAGGTGCGCGCCGTGCTGCGGCTGGAGCTGCGCAAGGGCTTCCGCCGTGCCTACGGCCTGTATCTGCTGGCCCTCGCGCCGCTCTTCATCCTGGTGCTGCGGGCGGTCATCCCTGCCGCCGTGCGCGATCCCGGCGACGTGGCCGGGGCGACCGAGTTCTATGCCGGCCTCTACCAGGCCTTCATCCTGCGCATCGTGATCTTCCTCGCCTGCGTCGCCGTGTTCGGCAACCTGATCCGCCGCGAGACGCTCGACCGCAGCCTGCACTACTACTTCCTCTCGCCCGTGCGGCGCGAGCTGCTGGTGGCCGCCAAGTACCTGACGGGACTCATCGTCTCGTTCTTCCTCTTCGGCGCCACGACGGTCGTCTCCTTCTTCCTGGCCTATCTGCCGCACGAGTCCACGGCGGTGCGGCAGTTCCTGCTCGGCGGCCC
This sequence comes from Thermoanaerobaculia bacterium, assembly GCA_036558045.1. Classification (GTDB taxonomy): domain Bacteria; phylum Acidobacteriota; class Thermoanaerobaculia; order Multivoradales; family UBA5704; genus DATARR01. The sequence goes on along the minus strand of DATBGJ010000632.1, from coordinate 10,208 downwards.
GGGGCTGGGACACCTGGCCTCGTACCTGCTGGTGACGTTCATGGCCTGCGTGGGCTACGGCGCCGTCTTCCTCTTCTTCGGGTTCTTCTTCAAGAGCCCGGCGCTGCCGGCCCTCGCCGTCTTCGGCTGGGAGGCGATCCATTTCCTGCTGCCGCCGCTGCTCAAGAAGGCGAGCGTCATCCATTACCTGCAGTCGCTGTGTCCGGTGCCGGTCCCCGAAGGCCCGCTGGCCCTGCTGGCCGACGCTCCCTCGCCCTGGATCGCCATCCCCGGGCTGCTCGTCCTCGCCGCCGTCCTCGTCGCAATCTCGGCCTGGAAGATCCGGGATATGGAGATCACCTACGACGAGTCCTGAGCACCCTAACATCTTTCCTTTCAGCAGTTTACAGCGCCTCAACTCCGCACCATGGAAAAGGTGAGCGATAAGAGCTCGTTTTTCCGACTTTATATGGGTGGAGCAAAAGGAGGCGCCAATGGGCCGAGCTCGCGGCACGACCGGCGGTTCACCCAGGTCTTCGCCGCTCTGCGCGAGCTCCTGGCTGCGCCTGCCCCGCCGGAGCGCAAACGGATCGGCTTCGCGGAAGAGTAAACTGGGGAGCAGATGGTGAAGATGGGATTCCTCGCCGTTTCGCTCCTGACGGCGCTGCTCGGCTTGCAGCCCGCGGCCGCCCAGGAGGCGAAGACCGGCGCGTTGGGCGACGGGCGGGACGCGCTGCGCGCCACCTTTCTGGAGCTGCTCAACCAGCAGCGCCAGAAGCAGGGGCTGGCGCCGTTGCTGCCCTCCGCGGAGCTGGCGCGGGCCGCCCAGGCGCAGGTGGACGATATGGTCGCCCGCCGCTATTACGAGCTCACCTCTCCCGAGGGGCGCACCGTCGAGAGCTGGATCAAGGATGCGGGCTACCGGGAGCAGCTCGTCACCGAGAAGATCGTGCGCACGGACCGCACGCCGCCGGCGCTCGCGGCGTCGTGGGGCCTGTCTCCGGAGGCCCACCTCCAGAGCCTGTTTCACCCCGAGGTCGAGGAGCTGGGAGTCGGCATCGGCGAGTACCAGGGGCTGCCGCTGTATGCCTTCGTCCTGGCCCGCTCCGAGGCTAGCTACCTCTCCCAGTACACCCAGCAGCTCTTCGCGCGGCAGACGGCGCGCTTCGAGGATCTCGACGGGTTGCGCCAGGAGATGCTGCGGCTCGTCAACGAGGCCCGCGCCGGCCGCAAGCTGGAGCCGTTGACGCTCGATCCCGCCCTCAACAGCGCGGCGCAGGGCCACGCCGAGGAGATCTTCCTGGCCCTGAAACAAGGCCGGCCAGTCCCCAAGGAATGGGAGCTCATGCAGCGGGTCAAGGCAGCGGGTTATCCGATCCGGCGGGGCGTCGGGGAGATCGTCGTGCAGGGCACCCTCACGCCCGAGGAGACGCTGGCGGCCCTCCTCGGCCGCTCCGTCCGCGGCGAGAACAACATCTTCGTCGGCTGGTACACCCAGCTCGGGCTGGGCCTCAAGTTCGAGCGCACCGGCGACGGCTTCTCCGTGGTCTGGGTGCAGTGCCTGAGCCGGCCGGCGAGCTCGGCCGGCCGTACCAAGCTCCAGTAAACCTCTCTTCCGTCGTTGCGTATAGGACGTTACGGGGTGACGCCCGGCCGCACATCCGCTATCCTGGCGCGGTTCATCGCAACGACTTCAACCCGATCGAGGAGGATTCAAATGACTCGCAAGACCTTTGCGTGGCTGCTCGTGGCCGGCCTGACCGGCGCCGCCGCCTGGGCCCAGACCGCTGACGAGATCATCGAGAAGCACCTGCAGGCGATGGGCGGCAAGGAGAAGCTCAAGGCCGTGCAGAGCGAGCGCATCAGCGGCAAGATGATGATGGGCCAGGGCATGGAGGCGCCCTTCACCATGGAGATGGCGCGTCCGAACAAGATGCGCATGGAGTTCACCATCCAGGGGATGACCGGAGTTCAGGCCTTCGACGGCAAGACCGCCTGGGCGGTGATGCCGTTCATGGGCAAGACCGAGCCGGAGGCCATGCCGGACGAGGAAACCAAGCGCATGGAGGAGCAGGCGGACATCGACGGCCTGCTGATGGACTACAAGGAGAAGGGCCGCCAGGTCGAGTACGCCGGCAAGGAGGATCTCGAAGGCACGCCGGTGCACAAGCTGAAGGTCACCCAGAAGAACGGCGACGTGGTCTTCGTCTACATCGACGCCGAGCAGTTCCTGCAGCTCAAGCAGGCCGGCAAGACCAAGATCCGCGGCCAGGAGGTGGAGAGCGAGATCACCTTCGGCGATTTCAAGACGGTCGAAGGCCTGGTCTTCCCGCATTCCATCGAGCAGAAGGCCGCGGGCATGCCGGGGGGCATGGTGATGACCATCTCGAAGATCGAGGTCAATCCGGGCCTCGCCGACTCCCAGTTCTCCATGCCCACCGTCGAGAAGAAGGAAGCGCCTGCGCCGCAGAAGCCGCCGCAGGAGTAACGCGACCAGGGGAACGTGTATGCATAGAAAAACCACGACGATTCTCCGTTTTGCGGCCGCCGGGCTGGCGCTGGCGGCCGGGACGGCGCGAGCCGCCGACGTGGAGATCGACTCGAATACCTTCGGCGGCCTGGAGGCCCGCTCCATCGGCCCCGCCACCATGGGCGGCCGCATCGCGGCGATCGACGCCGTGCCGCAGGATCCGCTCACCATCTACGTGGGGGCGGCGGGGGGCGGCCTCTGGAAGTCGATCGACGGCGGTGTGGCCTGGAAACCGGTCTTCGACGATCACGTGCAATCGATCGGCGCCGTCGCCGTCGATCCCAAGAGCCCCAAGACGGTCTGGGTCGGCACCGGCGAGTCCTGGACGCGCAACAGCACCTCGGTCGGCGACGGGCTCTACAAGTCCACCGACGGCGGCGACTCCTGGCAGCGGGTGGGGCTGGAGAAGTCGGAGCGCATCGCCCGCATCCAGATGAGCCCGGCCGACGGCAACACCGTCTGGGTCTGCGCCACCGGCCACCTCTGGGACAGCCATGAGGAGCGCGGTGTCTACAAGACGACCGACGGCGGCAAGACCTGGAAGCGGGTGCTCTACGTCGACGCCGACACCGGCTGCTCCGATCTGACGGTGGATCCTCAGGACCCCTCGGTGCTGTTCGCCGGCATGTGGCAGTTCCGGCGCAATCCCTGGTCTTTCAGCTCCGGCGGCAAGGGCAGCGGCCTCTACAAGTCGACCGACGGCGGCGAGACCTGGCGCGCGGTCGGGAACGGCCTGCCGGCCGGAGACAAGGGGAGGATCGCGGTGGCCGTGGCGCCGTCGCGGCCGAGCGTGGTCTACGCCCTGGTCGAGGCGGAGAAGACCGCGCTCTACCGCTCGGACGACGTGGGCGAGAGCTGGCAGGAGGTCAACTCGTCGTTCAACATGCAGGCGCGGCCGTTCTACTTCGCCCGCCTCGCCGTCGATCCCACGGATTTCAGGACCGTCTACAAGCCGGGATTGACGCTGACGGTGAGCACGGACGGCGGCAAGACCTTCAACGCCGCCATCGGCCTGGGCGGGCTCTTTGGCCCCCACGGCGATCACCACGCGCTATGGATCAACCCGCAGAATTCCAACGAGCTGCTGCTCGGCACCGACGGCGGCGTCTACATGTCCTACAACAAGGGCCTGAAGTGGCGCTTCCTGCGCGCGCTGCCGGTGGCGCAGTTCTACCACGTCAGCTACGACATGCGGCGGCCGTACCGCGTCTATGGCGGCCTGCAGGACAACGGCTCCTGGTCCGGACCGTCGTCGGCGATCGGCGGCATCCAGAACCGCGACTGGTTCAACATCGGCGGCGGCGACGGCTTCTGGGCCTACAACGATCCCACGGATCCGGACCTCGTCTACGCCGAGTACCAGGGCGGCGAGATCTCGCGCCGGCGGATCTCGACCGGCGAGGAGAAATCGATCAAGCCGCTGCCGAAGGCGGGCGAGCCCGACTACCGCTTCAACTGGAACACCCCGGTCGCCCTCAGCCCGAACGAGCCGGGGACGCTCTACATGGGCGCCCAGTTCCTCTTCCGCTCGCGCGACAAGGGTGACTCCTGGGAGCGCATCTCGCCCGACCTCACCACCAACGATCCGAAGAAGCAGCAACAGCGCAAGTCCGGCGGGTTGACGCGCGACAACTCGACGGCCGAGAACTACACCACGGTCTTCACCATCAGCGAGTCGCCGAAGAACGGCAAGGTGATCTGGGTGGGCACCGACGACGGCAATCTCCAGGTGACCCGCGACGGCGGCGGGCACTGGACCAACGTGGCGCCGAACGTCGCCGGCCTGCCCAAGGGCACCTGGGTGTCCTGCGTGGAGGCCGGCCGCTTCGACGAGGGGACCGCCTTCGCCACCTTCGACGGCCACCAGAGCGGCGACATGAAGACGTACGTCTACAGCACGTCCGATTTCGGCGCCACCTGGAAGCCGCTCGGCAGCGACGCCCTCTCCGGCTACGCCCACGTGGTCCGGCAGGATCTGGAGAACCCGGACCTGCTCTTCCTGGGCACCGAGATGGGCCTCTTCGTTTCCGTGGACGGCGGCGCCCGCTGGGCCCGCTTCACCGGCAAGCTCCCCCAGGTCGCGGTGCGGGACCTCGCCATCCATCCGCGCGAGTCGGACCTGATCATCGCCACCCATGGGCGCGGCGTCTACATCGTCGACGACATCACGCCGCTGCGGAAGCTCACCCGCGAGGGGCTCGAAGCCGACGTCACGATGCTGCCTTCGCGGACGTCCACGATGACGATCCCCGCCGGCATCCAGGAGTTCCCCGGCGACGACGAGTTCTTCGCCTTCAATCCTGAAGAGGCTGCCACCATCACCTATTACCTCAAGAAGCGGCACCTCTTCGGCGATCTCAAGGTCGAGGTCTACGACGCCAAGGGCCAGCTCATCTCGACCCTGCCCGGCGGCAAGCGGCGGGGCATCAACCGCGTGAGCTGGCCCATGCGCCTGCCGCCGCCCAAGCTGCCGCCCGCCAACTCCCTGGTGGTCGGATCGCAGTTCGCGTTCTTCGGACCGCGGGTGCTCCCGGGCACGTACACGGTCAAGCTCATCCAGGGCGACAAGACCTACGCGAGCCAGGTGCAGATCGTGCCGGACCCGCGGTCCACGCACGAGGACGCCGACCGCGCGGCGCAGCACGAGACGGCGATGGAGCTCTACGGCATGCTCGGGCGCCTCACCTACGCCGCCGAGACGGTGAAGGCGCTGGAGGACGCGGCGCAGCAGCGGGCCGCGGCCCTGCCCAAGGGCGACAAGCTGCGCCAGCAGCTCGGCTCGCTGGCCGCCAACCTGGAGACCTTCCGCGCCACGCTGGTCGCCACCAGCGCGGGCGGCTGGCTCTCCGGCGAGGAGCAACTGCGGGAGAAGATGACCAAGGTCTATGGCGCGGTCAACGGTTACGACGGCCGCCCGACGCAGTCGCAGCTCGATCAGACCAAGGTGCTCGCGGACCAACTCGCCAAGGGCGAAGCCCGCCTGGCGGCCTTCCAGAGCGGCGAGGTGGCCGCGGTCAACCGGGAGCTCGCCAAGCGCAAGCTCGATCCCTTGACCGCCAAGAGCCGCGAGGAGTGGGAGAAGGAGGATGGAAAACGGACGGCGGTGCTGCCGGCGTTCCTGCCTTTCTCGTACTTTACCCTGGAGACCGCCGGAGAAGACTGATCTGTAGGGCCGCCCCTACAGATTCCCCCTTAAAAACGAAACGGGAGGGGCCCGAAAGGCTCCCTCCCGTCTGCGGTGCTGGGCTGGCTGACGTCTAAGCCAAGCCCTGGCGGCGCTCTTCCGCCAGCTTACGCAAGATCTTCTTGCGCGCCTGGACGGCCTTGCGCTTGCGCTTCACCGAGGGCTTCTCGAAGTGCTGGCGCTTGCGCAGCTCGGTCAGAATCCCCGACTTCTCGACCTTGCGCTTGAAGCGGCGCAACGCGTTCTCGAAGCTCTCTTCCTCGCGCACGTGCACAACCGGCATCCGTCTCTCACCTCTTTTCTTACCGATGAAATCGCCCCCCGAAACCGGGGGGCGTGAGGGTTCAATGTGCCTCAATTCCGGCCGAAAGTCAAGTTGAGCTGCGCGGCGGCGTGCCCGGCGGCTCGGCCGGCCCGGTCGGCGACCGCGGCTCCAGGGCTTCGAAGTCCAGAAGATACACCGTGTACCGGCCGCCTTCTTCGTGGAACCAGACGGCGGCGGCCGCGCCGCTCTCGTCCTTGGGGTAGAACCAGCCGACGACGGCGTGATTCGGGTAGGCACGGATGTTGTGGAGGTTGGGCTGGCCCAGGAGAGCGCGGACTTCGTCCTGGCCCATCCCCGTCTTGACCGCGGCGAAGGTCTGCCGCGTCATGTAGCGCCGGGCCTGGGCGCGCGCCAGCTCCTCCCGCAGCCGCGGGTTCTGCGGATCCACCACCAGCGCTTCCTTGTAGATGTCGATGGCGCGCTGGTAGTCCCCGCCCTGCGCGATGAATTGCCGGGCGAGCCGGATGTCCTCGTCGCTCTTCATGCGGATCGCCGCCTGCTGGACCTTGGTGAGAGGCTCGCCCTGGACCGGCGGATCGGCGTTGATGAATGCGGCGAGCCGGCGGTTGAACACGGCGGCGAGGGCGTCGCTCCGCCGGGCGAGGTCCGCCGGCGCCGTGCCGGCGGCGAGCTGCGCCCGCTGCTCGTCGAGGGTCTGCTTGGTCTGCTGCAGCCAGGCCCACTCGGCGGCGGCGGCCGGGGTGGGCTTTGCCGCCTGCCGCTCTTCGGCCGCCGGACCACAGGCCAGGCCGGCGATCAGCAGGCAGCCGCCGAGAAGGCCCGCGCCGCGCCGCCAGCTTGGAAGTCGTTTGCGATACGTCATGGAGGATCCTCTGGATGGCCGCGGCAACCTAGCACAGCCGGCATGGACCGGCAAGGCGACCTTCGGGCTAAGCCCTTGTTGCAGAGGGATTTTCGCGCCGCCGCGTCTTGACACTGCGCGCCGGGCTACAGAATAATGAAGGTTCTCCAGCATGGGATTGACGCCAGAGGATGGCCGCGGAGAGTTACGGATGTCCCTTTCGGAAAGAATCCACGACCTGAACCGGGAGATCGGCGCCACCGTCGAGCGTGCGATCGCCGAGCTGCGTCAGGAGATCTCGCAGCGGCTGCACACCAGCAACGAAGAGATCCAGGACCGGTTGAAAAATCTGTCACCGGCCCTGCCGTCCGCCTTTCTCTCGCACGAGGAGTTCGCGCACGGCGAGCGGGAGGTGGATGCCAAGGCCCGGCGTGACACGCTGAGCGGCCTGCGCGACGGCTTTGCCGCCATCGACCGCGCCCGCTCGCAGGCGGAGATCCTCGCCGCGTTGCTGCGCGAGTCGGCGCGCTACGCCTCGCGCGCGGCCGTGCTGCTGGTGCGCGGCGGCGAGCTCCAGGGATGGGGGAGCGAGGGGTTCGGCGAAGCCGCAGCGTCGGTGCGCCATCTCGTCCTCGACGCCCAGGACGGCCCCTGGCAGCGGCTGATCCAGGGGCAGGGCGCCCTGCGCCTTTCGGCCGGCGACTGCGCCGGACTGTGCAGCCGCGTCGAGAGCCCGCTGCCTCGCGAAGGCGTCCTCGTACCGCTCGTGCTGCGCGACCGCGTCGCCGCCGGCCTCTATGCGGACCGGCTGGACGGCGAAGAGCTGGGCGTCGAGGCGCTCCAGATCCTCGCCCATGCGGCGGCGCAGGCGATCGAGACGCTGCCCTTCCGCGAGCGCGCCGCCACCGCGACCCTGGCGCTGGCGGGTGAGGAGAGCGGCGCCGTCGCGGCCGTGGCGGCGCCGGTCCAGGAGCCGGAGCCCGCCGCGCCGCAGCCCCCTCCCCCGGCCGAGCCGGAGGTGGAGGTGGAGGCTGCGCCCGAAGTCCCCGAGGTCGAAGCCGAGCCCGAGCCGGCATCCCCGGCGCCGGCGCCGCAGGAAGCGGCCGGCGTACCGTGGACGGCGGAAGACGAGCTCTCCGCCGTGCCGGCCGTAGAGGACCAGGGCTGGGACGCCGCGGCGCCGAAATACACGGCGGAGCTGCCGGCGATCTCCGGCGCCGATACCGCCGCCATCGCCGCCGCTCCCGCCCCGGCGGAGAGCCCGGCCGCCCCGCCGAGCGGCGAGGCCATGGAGGAGGACGTGCCGCGCTACCCGCGCTCGGTCGAGCCGGAGCCCGCCGCTGCGGTCCAGGTGGCGGACGCCAATCCGCAAGCGACCGTGCTGCTGCCCCGGCCGCCCGCGCCGCCAGCCGAGCCCGAGGAGGCGCCGACGCCGTTCCGCCCGGTGGCGGTGCCCAGCGGGCCCGTCGGCGCGAGCCCGGTCGAGCGGCCGGCCCCGCTCGCCTCGGGGACGCCGGAAGTGCGCCCGCCGAGCGACGTCGAGGGACCCGGCTGGGCCTTCGCGACCACCCGCGTTCCCGTCGCCTCTTCCGGCAGCGAGACGCAGCACGAGGAGGCCCGGCGCCTGGCCCGGCTGCTGGTGAGCGAGATCAAGCTGTACAACGAGGAGCAGGTCGAGGAGGGGAGGCGCAACCGCGACATCTACGAACGCTTGAAGGACGACATCGATCGTTCGCGGCAGATGTACGACGAGCGCGTCGACCCGCAGATCCTGCGCTCCACCGATTACTTCTATCAGGAGCTGGTCCGGATCCTGGCCGCCGGCGACTCAAAGGCTCTGGGGATCTGAAGCGCCGGCGGGAGTCCTTGAAGTGAGAAGTCGAAGGTCGCTCCGTCACCGCGTCACGCTCGTCCTGCTGGTTCCTCTTCTCTTGGGTGCGGCCACCGCCGCGCCACCGCGCCGCGATCTCGCCGCTCCCCTGCCCGGCCATTCCGATCGGGCCTCCCTCGCCTATGCGGAGGCCGCCGCCGCCGTCCGCCGCAAGGATTGCGGGGCCGCCTACAAAGCGCTCGCGCCGGTGCTCGCCGGCAGGGGCTCGGAAGCCTCCTTCGCTCAGCTCCTCCTCGGCTTCTATGCCCACTCCTGCGAGCAGGTGGCCTACGCCGAGGAGCGGCTGTTCGCCGCCGTCGATGCGGACGGTCCTCTGGAGGACTGGCGGCTCTACCTGCTGAGCGACGGCGCCGCGGCGCGCGGGCACGTCCTGCTCGCCCAGACCTCGCTCGCGCGGCTGCTCGGAGACTACCCGGGCTCGGTGCTGCGCCCGCGCGCGCTGCTCAAGGCGGCGACGCTCGCCTGGCAGCGCGGCGACGCCGCGCGCGCCCTGGAGCTGATCGCGGCGGGGAGGAGCGAGGACCTGCGCGGCGACGAAGCGGCGCAGCTCGAATCCCTCGCCTGGGAGATCGGCACCCAGCGGGCGGATCTCGGCGTGCAGACTGAAGCGGCCCGCCGCCTGCTCGTCAACTTCCCGTTCAAGGCCGCCGAGCTCAAGGTGGTCGAGATCTTCCGCGATGCCAGCGGCGCCGTGACCTGGCCGGCCGTCCTCACCGGCGATCAGCTCAAGCGGCGCGCGCAGGCCCTGCTGGAGCTGCAACTGGATCCGAGCGCTCTCGCGACACTCGACGTCGTCAGCCCGGCAGAGCGCGACCTGCGGTGGTATCTGCTCGAGGCCCAGGCCCTCACCCGCGCCCATCGCGGCAGCGACGCCCTGGCGCTGCTCGCGGGCAAGGAGGCCCAGGATCCCCGCCAGGCGGCGGCGCTCGCCTGGGCCCGCGCCCAGGCGGCGGACGACGCCGCCACCGCCCAGCGCGGCCGCGCCAACCTCGGCTCGGCCGAGCGCCGGCAGCTCCGCCTGCTGGCGCAGCAATACCAGGAGAAGGTAGCCCAGGGCGCCGACCCCGAGCTGGCGAAGAAAGCCCTCAAGTCGCTCTATGCCGACTACCACGAGGAAGACCTCTTCGACCGCGCCATGGAGACGCTGCGCCGGTTGCGCCGGCTGGATGCGGACGATACGACCGGCGCGGCCAATCTCTGGCAGGCCGGCTGGCAGGAGTACAGCCGCGGCAACCATACGGGAGCCATCGGCTACTGGACGGAGCTGTTCTCCCTCTACCCCGCGGACGCCAACGCCCGGCGCGGGCGCTACTGGACGGCGCGGGCCTTCGACGCCCTGGGCGAGCATGAGAGAGCGCAGCAGATCTACAACGAGATCGCGCAGGCGGACACCAGCGACTTCTATCGCCGCAATGCCCTCAGCCGGCTGCTCGTCAGGCCGGCCGCCCTGGCCGCCGCGGCGGCGGCGCAGGAGCCCTGGCCCGCCGACCCCGCCCT
>DATBGJ010000631.1:0-1943 GCA_036558045.1 Thermoanaerobaculia bacterium | reverse complement strand
CGCCCGTCAGGGAGAGGGGGACAGGGGGTGAGGTTTCGGAGGGCAGGGCGCTCCGAGCTTCTCGGAACCCTCCGGTCACTCCGCAGGCCTCCACTCATACAGCACGTACCGCCGCAACACCCTCCCCGCGCCGCCGTCGAGCTCCCCCGAAGGGTTGCCTTCGCGGATCAGGCAGTGGTTGGCGAAGAGCCAGCCCTTCTCCACCGCCTGGCGGTGACCCTCGTGGAAGAGGGCCGCGGCGACTCCGGAGCGCCGGTGCTCGGGCAGCACGCCGAGGGTCTTGAAGTCGACGGTGTCCGCGTCGTTGCGGTGGCGGAGGAAGCGCAGCATGGCGAGAGGATTCCGCTTGCCGCCCATGGCCGCGACGGCGCGGTAGCGGTCCGGGTAGGCGAAGAGGAAGCCGACGTCCTCGCCGGCCGGGGAGCGGGCGAACCAGACGAGATCCGCGTCGACGAGGCCGCGCGCGCCGGCGTAGATGCGGTAGAACTCCTCCTCCGGGATCTCGGTGTAGAGGAAGTTGCGGTTGAAGATCCGCCGCGAGAGCTCGTAGATCGTCCGCAGCTCCTGCCGGAAGCGTCTCGGCTCCAGCCTGCGCAAGCGATAGCCCGCGGCCTCGGCGGCGCGCCGCTTCTCCTCCAGGTGGGCCACCACGGCCGCCGGCTCGACCCGCTTCGAGAGGTAGCGCTCCAGCGGCACGAAGCCGTTGGCCGTCCACATCGGCTCGTAGTAGGGCGGGTTGTAGGGCTCCAGCAGGAAGGGCGGCTCGTCGAAGGGCCCGACGTTGAGGCGGTAGCGATGCCAGGTATCGCCGTCCATGGGGCCGACGATGGCTCCCGCCCCGCTCTCGCGCAACCAGGAGATGCCCGCCGCGAAGAGGTCCCTTACCGCCTCGTCGTACCAGGCGAGGGCCTCGAAGAAGCCGATCATGCCGTACGGCGCGCCCCGCTCGTCGCGCAAGGCCGGAGAGAGCCGGGCCACCAGCCGGGCCACCGCGTGATCCTCGGAGAGGGCGACAAGGGTCTTCTGGGCGCCGGCGAATTCCGGGCGCCGCAGCGCCGCGAGGACCTCCCGGCGGGGCGTGGGAAGGTAGAAGGGATCTCCCCGGTAGATGCGCTGCGGCAGGCCGAGGAACCCCTCCAGCAGCCGCGGATCCTCGCCGGCGTCGCGGACGGTGATCAAGCGAGAGTCCCGACCGGGTGCCGCTTGTACAGCGGCTTGAAGGCCAGGAGCCAGAGGCCGGAGTAGTCGCGCATCAGGCGCATGCGCAGGAGCTGGATCTGCCGGCACTCGTCCATGCCGCCGTCCATCATCAGCTCCTGCAGCACGTGGTTGAAGCGCCAGAGGAAGGCGTCGGCGAGGCGGCAGGTGAGCCGGGCGCGCGCGAAGACGATGGAATCGCCGGTGACGGAGGTCTCGTCGAGCAGGCTGGCGATCTCCTGCGCCTCCTCGTTGACCCGCATGCGCAGGGCCGCCGCCTCGAGCAGGAATTGCTCCAGCTCGCGGTCGCAGCTCTGCCGGCCGGTGAGGCGGCGGTAGGCCTCGACCTCGCGCGGCTCGATGCGCAGGGCGAAGACCTCCGGCTTCAGCACCACGCGCTCCGGGTGGAGATCGGGTGGATTGACCTCGCGCAGGACGTCCACCAGCCGCCGGTAGTGCTCGCCCAGCAACTCCTCGCCCGCCTGCGCAGGCACAGGCACCGGGCCCGTCTTGCTCGGGGGGAGCTCGATGGAGCCGGTATTGGTGCGGGAGATGGGCCGCTCGGTGGTCGGCGGCCGGCCGGCGGTGAGACGAGGCAGGAGCTGCTTGACCTTCTGCCGGATGAGGGCGATGTCGCCGAGGCGGAACTCCTCGCGCTGGAGCTGCTTTTCGAAGCGCTCGATCTCCTCGCGGAACTCCGCCAGCTCGCGGTCGAGCTGGCTGTCCAGGGGCACCTCGCGCTCGAG
>DATBGJ010000630.1:0-6599 GCA_036558045.1 Thermoanaerobaculia bacterium | reverse complement strand
CCTCCTTCCTCTTGCAGAGAAGGATACAGAGGAGGGAAGTTGGGTGCAAGCAATTTGCTTGCATCGGAATCTACGACCCCACCTTGAACTCCACACCCTGCGCCAGCGGCAGCTCTGTGCCCCAGTTGATGGTGCAGGTCTGACGGCGCATGTAGGCCTTCCAGGAGTCGGAGCCGGCTTCGCGGCCGCCGCCGGTCTCCTTCTCGCCGCCGAAGGCGCCGCCGATCTCGGCTCCCGAGGTGCCGATGTTGACGTTGGCGATGCCGCAGTCGCTGCCGGTGGCGGCGAGGAAGCGCTCGGCCGCGCGCAGGTTGAGGGTGAAGATGGCCGAGGAGAGCCCCTGCGGCACCTCGTTGTGAAGGCGGATCGCCTCGTCGAGATCGCCGAACTCCATGAGGTAGAGGATGGGCGCGAAGGTCTCGTCGCAGGTGATGGGGAGCTGCCGCGGCGCTTCGACCAGGGTGGGCTCGACGAAGAAGCCGGGCCGGTCGAGGCGCTTGCCGCCGTAGAGGATGCGGCCGCCCTCGGCTTTCACCCGCTCGAGCGCCTGCATCATGTTGTCCACTGCGGTCTGATCGATGAGCGGGCCCATGAGCGTGCCGCGCTCGAGCGGATCGCCGATGCGGATCGAGCCGTAGGCGTTCACGAGCCGGCGCTTCATCTCGGCGGCGATGCCGCGCTGGAGGAAGAGGCGGCGGGTGGTGGTGCAGCGCTGGCCGGCGGTGCCGACGGCGGCGAAGAGCACGGCGCGCAGGGCGAGGTCGAGATCGGCGTCGTCCATCACCAGGATGCCGTTGTTGCCTCCCAGCTCAAGCAGGGAGCGGCCGAAGCGGTCCGCCAGCACCTTGCCCACCTCGCGGCCCATGCGCGTCGAGCCGGTGGCGGAGATGAGCGGCACGCGATGGTCGGCCACCAGCCGCTCGCCGACGCCGCTGCGGCCGCCCATGACGAGGTTGAAGATGGGCGGTGCGGAATTGGCCTTGAGCACGCGGTCGGCGATGCGGGTCACGGCGATGGCGGTGAGCGGCGCCTGGTGGGAAGGCTTCCACATCATCGAGTCGCCGCAGACGGCGGCCACCATGGCGTTCCAGGCCCACACCGCGACGGGGAAGTTGAAGGCGGTGACGATGCCCACCGGTCCCAGCGGATGCCACTGCTCGTACATGCGGTGGCTGGGCCGCTCGGAGTGCATGGCGAGGCCGTAGAGCTGGCGCGACATGCCGACGGCGAGGTCCGCCATGTCGATCATCTCCTGCACCTCGCCCAAGCCCTCGGAGAGGATCTTGCCGACCTCCAGGCTCACCAGTCGGCCCAGCTCCTCCTTGTGATGGCGGAGCTCTTCGCCGAGCTGGCGCACCACCTCGCCCCGGCGCGGCGCCGGCCAAGTGCGCCACTCGCGGAAGGCCTCCAGCGAGACGGCGGCCACCTGCTCGTAGTCGTCCGCGGTGGCGAGCCGCACGGCGGCGATCGGCTCGCCGGTGGCGGGGTTCAACGACTCCACCTTCTCGCCGTGGGTCTTGATCCACTCGCCGTCGAAGGCGCCGGAATTCTCGGCTTCGATGCCGAGGGAATCGAGGATTCTTGAAACGCTGCTCTCGGTATGTACGGTCATTTTGGGAGATCTCCTGGGAAGGTGAGACTGAAAGTAGAAAGGATATCGTACTCCAATGGCCGGCCTCGCCCCGTCTCTGCTCCTGGCGCTGTTCGGCGCCTGGTGCGGGACGTTCTGGGGCGTTTCCTCTCCCGCCGGCGCGGCGGCGGCGGTGTCGCTGCTGGGGCTGGTCTTCTGGATCGGCGCGCCGTGGCGAGACCCGTTGCGCCTGGGCGCGGCGGGACGGCTGCTGCCGGCCGCGCTGTGGATCGCGGTGGCGGCGAGCGCCTTCGCTTCGCCGGTATCGCGCGCCGGCTGGGCGGGCGTGCTTCTCCTCCCGGCCTTCCTGGCGCTGCCGGGGCTGGTCGAGCGCTGCTGGCGCAGGGAGGAGGACCGGCATCGGGGCCTGCGCGCGGTGGCGATCGTGGTGGCCGCCGTCTCGCTGTGGGCCCTGCTCGACTGGCTGGTCCTGGGATCGCCGCGGCCGGCCATGCCGCTCGGGCATCACAATCTGCTCGCCGCCTGGCTGGTGCTCCTGCTGCCGCTCGCCGTGGTGCCGGCGCGGGAGGCGGGGCCGTGGCGCTGGACGGGCCTCGCCGCGGGCGGGCTCGCCGTTCTCGCCATCCTGGCGAGCCGGTCTCTGACGGGTTTCGCCGCCCTGGCGGCCGAGGCCCTGCTGGCCTTCGGCGGCCGGGCGCGTCCGCGGCTGCGGCGATGGTGGGCCGTGCTGCTGGCCCTGGCCCTCCTCGTCTCGCTCGTCCAACTGCCCCGCATCGTCGGCATCGTCGCGGGAGAGGACGATTCCGCGCGCGCCAGGGCCGCGTACTGGACCGCAGGCATAAAGGGTTTCCTGGCGCGTCCGCTCCTCGGCTGGGGCCCGGGATCGGCGGCCTGGACCGCGGCCGCCTTTCTCGATCCCATCCCGCGGGTGAATCCCTGGGGCGAGGCGGTCGGCGAGCTTCATTCGCTACCCGTCCAGCTCGCCTATGAGCTGGGCTTCACCGGGCTCCTGCTGGCCTGCGCCCTGACGGCGCTCTTCTTCGTCCGGCGGATCGCCGAGCGCGAGGAGGGCCGCGATCCGGCCTTGCTGGCCGGCGGCCTGCTCGGCCTCGCCGGCGGCGCCGTCGCCGCGCTCGGCAGCGGCGCGCTGGCGGTCACGGCTCTCCCTCTGGCCGCGGCGGTCGCCGCTGGCGCGGCGCTCGCCGGGAGCGGGCGCGGCAAGGCACGTCCGGAGACGCAGTGGCCGTTGCGGATCTACGCCGCCGTGGCGCTGCTCGCCCTGGCGCCCCTGGAGCTGGCCCGCTGGCGGTACGACCAGGCCGCGGCCGCCGACGCGCTGGGCCGGCAGCGTGCGGCCGAGGCGAACCTCGAATCCGCGATGCGGCTTGATCCCGCGTTCCCTCTTTACCCGCTGCGGCTGGCGTTGCTGCGCGCCCGCCAGGAGACCGGGAGGGCCGCCGCCGCCGAGCTCGCCCTGCGCGCCGCGAGGCAGGGCCGCGGGATCTCCGTGCTCTGGCTGGCCGCCGGCGTCCTGGGGAGCGACTCCGCTCTCGCGAAGGCCTGTGCGCTCGATCCTCTCAATCCCTTTTCGCCGTTCTACCAGGCGTTGCGGGATCCGGCGGGAAAGGACGCGCCCGCCAACGCCGCGCATGCCCTGCTGGCGGAGCCCCGGCTCGCCGCGGCGCTCGCCTGGGAACGGCGGCCGGATCTCCTCCGGCGCGCCCTGATCCTCGTGAAGGCCTGGCCGGAGGTGGACGCCGGCTGGAAGGAGGCCATGCTCGCCAAGGTGCCCGCGCCGGCCGGGCGGCGAGGACCGATCGCGGGCATCGCGCTGGAGCTCGACATGGAACGCGGCCAGACGTTCTCGCTGCCCATCTTCCGCCGCGGTCCATGGCCGGCTCAATGGGAGCTGGTCAAAGTCAGGAGCGATCTCTGGAGCGGCATCGGGATCCCTCCGGCCGCCGCCTCGCGGGGGACCTCGGTGCGGTTTCTGCACGCGGCTCCCTGTCTGCGCCGTTCACCGCGCGAGCAGCTCCTGCTCACCCGGTGAGCATTTTGGGGAGCCTTCTGCGATCTCCACAGACCTTGTGGAAAACCCTGTTGGAAACCTCCTCCGCCGAACGGCAAAGGTACGTAAGCACAGCAGCTTGCCGCGTTTTGAACAAACTTTTGTGCAGTTCCTCCAACTGATTTGCTTTCAAGGAGTTAGCGATGGAAGATCTCGGCCACGAAAGGTCCCGCCATGAAGTGGGCGGGCTCGATCTGGCTCTGCAGGCAGACGCCCTGGATCTCCCCGCCGAGCAGGAGCCGGGCCGACTCCGCGAGCCCGGCGGCGGTGGTCCCCTGGATGGCCTTCAGCGTGCGGGCGCCGACGCGGCGGGGGCGGATCAGCCGCGAGCTTTCGAGGCGATGCAGGGAGCCGTCGGCGCCGTGGCCCTCGACGGCGGCGTAGATCACCACGACGTCGTCTTCCACGAAGGGGATGGCCTCCTGCATCTTCCGCAGCAGATGGTCCTCGCGGCGCTCGCCCTCCGGCAGTTGCGCCAGCAGCTCCTCGACCCAGGCGTAGTGGCCGGGATAGCGCAGCGTCTTGTAGTCGAGGTGGCGCACCCTGCCCTCCAGCGCGGCCGGCAGGTCCGCCGCGCCTCCCGAGGTGAGCGCCTCCTCGTAGACGGTGCCCTCGATGAGGATGGGCAGCCGCTCCGAGAGCGAGGGCCGCGTCGTGCGCCGGTGGTCGCGCAGGACGGTGGCCGGCTTGACGTACTCCGTGGCGACGCCGATCGAGCTCCAGGTGAAGCCGTAGAAGTGAGGCGGCCGGGCGGTGATGGGAAGAGCGCCGACGCGCATCTCCAGGCGGTCCGCGGCGCCGACGCCGTGCTCGCGGCAGAAGCGCAGGAAGAGGCCGTGGCCCAGCACGTCGACGTAGCCCGGCGCGAGGCCCGTCTGCAGGAGGAAGCCGCGCCCGGCGCCGCGGGCGATCTCCAGGATCTCCTCGGTCTCCTGCACGTGCTCCGTCAGGTTGGCGTAGTGGAGGTCGAAGCCGCGGGCGAGGCGCGCCATGCGAGGCGCCTCGCGGCCCGGCAGGCAGTCGAGCAGGATGTGCCCCCGCGACAGGACCTCTTCGAACCCGGGGCTCGTCCCTTCGGGAGGCAGGTGGAAGGCCCGCACCTCGCCGGGCCTGGCGGAGCCTTCGCGGATCCACGCCGCGGCGGCCGCCGCCTTCTCCGGATCGGCGTCGCCGATGAAGAGGTCGACGTCGAAGTCTCCGAGCTCCCGCAGCAGGAGACCGGTGGCGCTGCCCATGCCGCCGGCGCCGGCGATCACGACCTGGTGTGTCTTGCTCATCTCCAACGCGCGCTCGTCTCCCGGCTCTCCTTTTTGGAGTCGCCTGTCGTTCAAGATGGGGGTTCAGGAAGCGGTGAGGCGGGCCTGCTGCGCCCCTACGCGGAAGCGGCGGCATGGTAGCACCGCCTCTCGCGGAGGGTCAACGAATCGGATTGGGACGCGTGCCGCCGGGCCGCCGCCGCACCGGCTGGCCGGCGAGGACGGTGCGGTTGCGCCCCGTCTCCTTGGCCACGTACATGGCCGCGTCGGCCAGCCGCAACAGCGTGCTCTTGCTCGCCTCCAGCGGCAGGTCCGGCTCCAGATGCTGCCGCAGGGTGACGACGCCGATCGAGCAGGTGATGCCCTTGAGCGACAGCGGATCCGGCTGGATGTCGCCGGCGCCGGCGCAGAAGGTGGAGCCGAGCACCGCGGTGCGGATCTCTTCCGCGATATCGATGGCGCTCTCCAGGTCGGCGCCCGGCAGCAGCAGCACGAACTCGTCGCCGCCGTAGCGGGCGGGAATGCCCTTCGCCCGGCTCACCATGCGGCGCAGCAGATGGCCCACCTCGCGCAGCACCTGGCTGCCGGCGAGATGGCCGTGGGTGTCGTTGACGTGCTTGAAGTAGTCGAGGTCGAGGAACAGCACCGCGAGGTCCAGGCCTTCGTCCCGGCAGCGGCGGATCGTGTTGGCGAGCACGACGTGCAGGTAGCGGTCGTTGAACAACCCCGTCAGGTTGTCGCGCTTGGCGATCTCCTGGGCCTGGCGGCCGTCGAGCACGTTCTGGATGGAGATCGAGATGTAGCCGGCGAAGATCTCCAGCAGGTTGCGGTCTTCCTGGCTGTAGCCCGCGGCGTCGCGGCGGTTGATCAGCTCGAGGACGCCGCACACCTCCTGCTCGATGCGGATGGGAATGGCGACCAGCGACTGCGTCTGGTAGCGCGTCTGCTCGTCCATGGCGCCGTAGAAGAAGCGGTCCCCCGGCGCGTAGGGGGTCGAATAGGCGTCGCCGGTGAGGTAGACGCGGCCGGCGATCCCCTGGTCGGCCGGGATGGTCTTGCCGACCAGCAGGGAAGCCTTCTCGCCGAAGGCGGCGATGAAGGTGAGCTTGTTCTTGCGCCGGTCGTCGTTCTTGTCCGAGGGATCGTCGAGCAGGATGGAGCCGGCGGCGGAGGGCACGAAGCCGTTGGCCCGGCGGAGGACCTCGATGAGGTTCTCGGCGAGGCTGAGCTCCAGCGGAAAGGTGGGGCTGGCCCGGCGCCTTTCCAGGAAGCGCTCCAGCCGGACGGGCTCCAGGCAGTGGAAAGCGTCCAGCGCGCCGAGGGCTTCTTCAGCCTTTCTGACCTGCATGAGTCCGTCACCCATGGACGGCCCGGCCTTTCATCGTCCCACCCTGTACCGCGACGACTGCAAGGAAATCACGATTTGTCTTGAGGGCCGACCCCAGGCACGATAGCAGAAGTTGCTCGCCACCTCAATTCAGCCGGCGCAGCAGCCGGCGGCAGCGCGCGAGCGTCTCGCTCCGCAGGGTGTCGGTGGCGGAGAGCTGCGGGGCGGAGCGCAGGTATTGCAGGTCTTCGACCAGGCGGCTCATCTCGCTCACGGTCTCGACGTCCGCTCCCCGGGCCGCCAGCAGCTCGGGCCAGCGCGACGGGGGCGTGGCGGCGGGGACGCTCCAGCGTTCGG
>DATBGJ010000629.1:0-6195 GCA_036558045.1 Thermoanaerobaculia bacterium | reverse complement strand
TGCTGGAGTCCAAGCTCGACGAGATCGGCGCGCGGCTGCAGCGCTACGCGGGGATCTCGGCGCTCGTGCTCGCCGCCTCCCTGCTGGTGGCGCTGGTGCTCTCGGCCAATCTCCAGCGCGTGATCTCGGTGCCGATCCAGCGGCTGGCGCGCACGGCGGCGGCGGTCTCCGAGGGCCAGGACTTCTCCGCCCGCGCCACCAAGACGAGCGAGGACGAGCTGGGCGTCCTGGTGGGGACGTTCAACGGCATGCTGGAGCAGATCCAGCAACGCAACGCCGCCCTCACCGGCTCGCTCGCGCACCTGCAGAAGACGCAGGACAACCTGATCGAGCGGACGCTGGAGGTGGAGAGCATCAACCGCGAGCTGGCGCGCAGCAACCGCGAGTTGGAGAGCTTCGCTGCCGTGGCGTCCCACGACCTCCAGGAGCCGCTGCGCAAGATCATGGCCTTCGGCGACCGGCTGCGCACCCACTGCACCGAGGCGCTCGACGAGACGGGCCGGGACTATCTGGCGCGGATGCAGAACGCCGCCGGCCGCATGCAGACCTTGATCGACGACCTGCTGGCCTTCGCGCGCATCACCACCCAGGCGCAGCCTTTCGCGCCGGTGAGCCTCGACCGGGTGGTGCGCGAGGTGCTCTCGGACCTCGAGCTGAGCATCGAGAAGGCCGGCGCCAAGATCGATCTCGGCGAGCTGCCGGCCATCGAGGCCGATCCCCTGCAGATGCGCCAGATGTTCCAGAACCTGCTCAGCAACGCCCTCAAGTTCCAGCGCCCGGACTCGCCGCCGGCGATCAGGGTCACGGGCTGGGTCGTGGACGGCGACGCCACGCTCTCGCGGCGCCATGCCGCCGCTTTCGGCATGTGCCAGATCGCCGTCGAGGACAACGGCATCGGGTTCGACGAAAAGTACGTCGACCGTCTGTTCCAACCGTTTCAGCGGCTGAATCCGCAGAGCGCCTACGAGGGCACCGGCATCGGTCTCGCCATCTGCAGCAAGATCGCCGAGCGCCACGGCGGGCGCATCACCGCCGCCAGCACGCCCGGACGGGGAAGCCGTTTCCTCGTCACGCTGCCGCGCCGGCAGCGAGGAGAGCCCGCATGAACCGCATCCTGCTCATCGACGACGACGAGGACGACTACGTCCTCACCCGCGATCTCCTCGCCGGCCTCGGCCGCGAACGGTTTCGCCTCGACTGGGCGCCGTCGTTCGACGAGGGGCTCGCGGCGCTGCGCCGGCGGGAGCACGACGTCTACCTGCTCGACTTCCATCTCGGCGAGCGCACGGGGATCGAGCTGCTGCGCCAGGCCGTCGCGGACGGCTGCCGGGCGCCGATCATCATGCTCACCGGCCTCGGCGGCCACGAGGTGGACCTCGCAGCCATGCAGGCCGGCGCCGCCGACTACCTGCCGAAGGCCGGCCTCGACGCACCGCTGCTCGAGCGCTCGATCCGTCACGCCCTCGAGCGGGCGCGCACCCTGGAGGCCCTGCGCGAGAGCGAGGAGCGCTACTCGCTGGCCGCGCGCGGCGCCAACGACGGCCTGTGGGATTGGGACCTCCGCCGCGGCGAGATCTACTTCTCGCCGCGCTGGAAGAGCATGCTGGGGTTCAACGAGAGCGAGATCTCCAGCCGTCCCGAGGACTGGTTCGGCCGGGTCCATCCCGAGGACCTGGAGCGGCTGCGCGCCGACATCGCCGCCCACGTCCAGGGGTTGACGCTCCACTTCGAGAACGAGCATCGCCTGATGCACCGCGACGGCAGCTTCCGCTGGATGCTGACGCGCGGCCTCGCGGTGCGCGGCCGCGACGGCAAGGCGTACCGGCTCGCCGGCTCGCAGACCGACACCACCGGCCGCAAGGTCTACGACGGGCTGACCGGCCTGCCCAACCGCATGCTGTTCATCGACCGCCTCGCCTCCTCGCTGGCGCGCGCCAAGCGCCACCCGGAGTCGCTCTTCGCCGTCCTCTTCCTCGACCTCGACCGCTTCAAGATCGTCAACGACAGCCTCGGCCACGCGCTGGGCGACCAGCTCCTCATCGAGGTCGCGCGGCGCCTGGAGGGCTGCATCCGCCTCGGCGACACGGTGGCGCGCATGGGCGGCGACGAGTTCGCCATCCTGCTCGAGGAGATCCGCGACATCAACGACGCCACCCGCGTGGCGGAGCGCATCCACGAGACGCTGTCGGTCCCCTGCAGCCTGGACAGCCGCGAGGTCTTC
Source organism: Thermoanaerobaculia bacterium (assembly GCA_036558045.1). Lineage (GTDB taxonomy): Bacteria > Acidobacteriota > Thermoanaerobaculia > Multivoradales > UBA5704 > DATARR01. The sequence goes on along the minus strand of DATBGJ010000629.1, from coordinate 3,974 downwards.
ACCTCGGCGAGCGTGGGCATCGCGATGAGCGCCACCGGCTACGAGTCGCCGGAGCGCGTGCTGCAGGACGCCGACACCGCCATGTACCGGGCGAAGAGCGTGGGCAAGGCGCGCACGGAGGTCTTCGACGAAGCCATGCGCGAGCGCGCCCTGCTGCGCCTGCGCACGGAGAGCGAGCTGCGGCGGGCCGTCGAGCGCGAGCAGTTCGAGGTCCACTATCAGCCCATCGTCTCGCTCGACAGCGGCAGGGTGCTGGGCTTCGAGGCGCTGGCGCGCTGGCGGCATCCCGACCGCGGCCTGTTGCTGCCCGAGGAGTTCATTCCGCTGGCGGAGGAGACGGGGCTGATCGTGGCGATCGGCGATCAGGTGCTGCGCGAGGCCTGCCGGCAGATGGGGCTCTGGATCGCCCAGCTCCCCCTCGACATGTCGTGCGTGATCAGCGTCAACGTCTCGGGCAAGCAGCTCGCCCACGGCGACTTCCCGGCGCGCATCGCGCGCGTGCTCCACGAGACGGGGCTGCCTCCGCACCGGCTCAAGCTGGAGATCACCGAGAGCGCCATCGTCGAGAACGCCGACTCGGCGGCGGAGCTGCTGCGCCGGCTCAAGGAGATGGGAGTGGGGATCTGGCTGGACGACTTCGGCACCGGCTACTCCTCGTTCAGCCATCTCCACCACTTCCCCATCGACACGCTGAAGATCGACAGCTCCTTCATCGAGAAGCTGGACCAGGCGGGCGCGAAGCCCGAGATCACCCGCACCATCGTCCTGCTCGCGCACAGCCTCGGCATGGAGGCGATCGCCGAAGGCGTCGAGAGCTCCAGCCAGCGCGACCGCCTCTCGGAGCTGGGCTGCGACTGCGCGCAGGGCTTCCTCTTCTCCGCGCCCCTCACGGCGGAGGTCGCCGCCGAGCTGATCGTCGGGGCGCGGGTATGGTGAGGCTCACCCGGCGTACTTGCCCTCCTCGATCTGCTTGATCAGGGTCTCGAGGTTCTTGCGCGCCTGCTCGTCCGGCACCTGCTTCATGGCGAGCTTGGCTTCCGCCAGCGCCTCCTTCTGATGGCCGAGGCCGGCGTGGCCGCGCGCCAGCCCCACGTGCACCGGCCAGACGTCGGGGAAGCGCTTGGCGTTGAGCGCGAAGACCTTCATCGCTTCGTCGTTCTTCTTCTGCTGCTGGAGCTGGCGGCCGTAGATGTGCAGGTCCAGCGGGCCGGAGGCCGGAGAGTTGAGGGCAAGGTCCAGGGTCTTGCGCGACTCCTCCGCCTTGCCGTTGGCCTCCTGGAGCTGCGAGAGGGTGGTGAGGCCCGAGAAGGTCTCGCGGCCGGTGGGCGGACGCACGGCTTTCTCCGCCCAGGCCAGCCCTTCGTCCAGGTGCTTCTTGGTCTGCAGCGCGTACTGCGCCGCCGCTTCCCAATTCCGGAAGTCGAACCCGGGGCTGGAGCGCAGCTCGTTGCGGATGGCGGCGAAGTAGACCTCGTCGATGTCGTCGACGCTGACGGTGATCGGCACCTGCAGGTCCTCCCACTTCAGCGCCAGGGTGGCCTTGCCGGGCTGGCGGTCGGTGAACTCGTAGGTGAGCCATTCGTGGTAGTCGCTCTTCTCCGGCTTCGCCTGCACGCGCAGGGCGTCCTCCTTGGCGTCGTAGAAGAAGCTGCCCCAGGAGGTGTAGTTCTTCGAGAAGACCACCGTCCACTCCTCCTGCCCCGGGATGAAATGGACGCCGTACGTACCGGCCGCGAGCGGCTGGCCCTGGACCTTCACGTCGTGGCTGGTCGTGAAGGTGGTGTTCTCGTTGGCGCCGCCGCGCCACGGGCACTGGTCGCCGCAGGTGCCGAACCCCAGGTTGGCCATGCCATACGGCACCAGCGTGCCCCAGATCTTGCCGTGTCGGTCCTCGCCGGTGGGGCTATGGACGTCCGGGCTGTGATACTCCACCGTCAGCCGCACGGGACCGATGCCCTGGGTGACGGCGGAGTACTGGTTGTCGCCGCTGGGCGGCAGGGTGAGGGCGCCCTGCGCCACGGCCGGCGCCGCGGCGGCGAGCAGCGCCGCCAGAGGAATGAGGAGACGGACGGGATTTCGCAGCATACGGATCCTCCCTGAAAGGGTGAGAGATGGCCTGATGGGAGGTACGAAAAAAGGAGAAGAAGGTTCGGGGATCCGGGAGATCCGGCGTTCTGTTTTACCCCTCCGTTACAATCTCCTCCATCATGACCCACGAGCAATACCGCGACGGCTTCACCGTCTCGACGGATCCGGCGCGCCTGGACGTCGACGCCATCCACGCGTTCCTCGCCGGCTCGTACTGGGCGGAGGGGATCCCGCGCGAGATCATGGAGCGGGCGCTGCGCGGCTCGCTCTGCTTCGGGCTCTATGAGGGGAACCGCCAGATCGGTCTCGCGCGGGTAATCACCGACTCCGCGACCTTCGCCTATCTCTGCGACGTCTACGTGCTGCCGGAGCGGCGCGGCTTACGGCTCGGCAAGTGGCTCATGGAATGCGTGATGACGCATCCGGACCTCCAAGGGCTGCGGCGCTTCTACCTCGTCACCCGCGACGCGCACCAGCTCTACCGCCCCTTCGGCTTCGTGGAGGTCCAGGCTCCCGAGCGGCACATGGAGATCGCGCGCCCGGGGATCTATAAGCAAAGCCGCTAGCGCTCAGTGAAGCGCATAATTGATCATATTTTCTGGATACGCTAAACCCTTCTCAGCATTGAGGATCGGCGAGAAAATTCCGGTTTGGAACGGGAATGAGGGGATTGGCGTTCCTGGTTCGTTATAACCAGCCAGGGACGAGGTAGTAAGAGCCCCAAAAGTGATCCAAACCTGAGGAGAGAACATAATGGATACGAAGAAGGCCCCCAGCGACATCGACACCCCGATCACGGGAACTGAAGGTTCGGGCGACCCCAACGGCGACGCCCCGGGCGATCCCGATCCGGGCCCGCCGAAAGGCTGAAGCTCGCCGGATCCCGTGCCGAGGCGGACGGTTCCCATGGCCGTCCGCCTCGCTGTTTTTATGCCTTAAGCGCGTACACTCTCCGGGATGTCCCCGGTCCTGCTGCTCCTCCTCGCGCTGCCGCCGTCTTCGCCGACGGTGGCGAAGCCCGCGGAGCTGAGCGGTTTCGCCCGTTGCGAGGAGCTCGCCGGTCGCCTGCCGGAAAGCGAGGAGACCGCCCGCTGTTTCGAAGAAACCGGCGAGGCGCCCGAGCGAACCGCGGAGGCGACGGCGCGTTTGCGTGAGCTCCTGGAGCGCCATCCCGGGAGCCCGTGGCCCACCCTGTATCTCGGTTATCTGGACCCCACCCATGCCGAAGCGCTGTCTCGCGCCGCCTTGGCGGGTTTCATCGCCCGGCGGAACGCCAAAGGCGAGGTCGTCGCCCGCACCAACCTTCACCGCCTTCTCTATCGCGCGGGCCGGATGGAGGAGGCGGGGATCCAGGCGCAGCGGGCTCTCGCGGTGGCCGAGGCTTCCGGCCAGCCGGAGGTGATCGCCCGCGGCCGTATCCTCCAGGCGCGGCATCTCTGGATCCTCGGCAAAGACCTCGAGCAGGCATACCTCATGATGCGCCGGACGGAAGGCCTCCTGTTCCCAGCCGGGAACTATTACGTCCAGCGCGATTGCCTCAACAACCTGGGCAACCTGAGCCTCGATCTCGGGCGCTACCGCGAGGGGCTCGACGCCTTCCGCCGTATGGCGGATCTGGCGGCGGCCCAGGGGGACCGCTACGCCGAGGCCAACGCCCGCTATGGCATGGCTCGCGCGGCTCATGATGCGAACATGGAGCTGCCGGATGAGAACGCACGGCGGCAAGTCGCGAATCTGGCGCGGCAGGCCCTCGACGCCGCGGTGCGGGCGGAGAACCGCGGCGTCCAGGCCAAGGCGCATTTCCTGTTGGGTGTCAATTCCCGGGGCGAGGAGAGGCGCGAGCACTTCAACGCCTGCCTCGCGGCCGCCGATACGGTGCGGGACCG
>DATBGJ010000628.1:0-4623 GCA_036558045.1 Thermoanaerobaculia bacterium | reverse complement strand
TAAGACCTAGACCGTAATGCGGATCGTCGTCATCGTCAACCGTAAAGCCGGCCCGGTGAAGGGCGGAAAAGTGAGCGTCGAGAGCCTCCGCCAGTCATTCCTCGCCATGGGAACCGAGGCGGAGATCCACGTCATTCCCGGCGAGCAGATCGTCGAGACCGCGCGCCAGGCCGTGGCCCGCGGCGCCGATATCGTGGTGGCCGGCGGCGGGGACGGCACGATACGGGCCGTGGCCTCCGTGCTGGTCGGCGGCGAGGTCTCCCTGGGAGTGCTGCCGCTCGGCACCTTGAACCACTTCGCCCGCGACTTGAAGATCCCCACGGAGGTCGAGGACGCCGTCCGCGTGATCGTGGAGGGGAAGCCCTCCGGACTCGACGTCGGCGAAGTCAACGGCGAGATCTTCCTCAACAACTCGTCGTTCGGGTTCTACCCGCCGATCGTCCAGGCCCGCGATCAGGAGATGCGGCGTACCCGGCACCACAAGTGGGTGGCAACGGCGATCGCGACCTTCAAGCTGCTGCCGAAGCTCTCCTCGCTCGACGTGCGGATCTCCTCCGGCGACTGGTGGGTCGAGCGGCGGACCGAGCTCGTTCTCATCGGCAACGCCGAGTACCAGATGAGCGCCCTCAACCTCGGCGCTCCGAACCGCCTGGAGAGCGGCTATCTCTGCCTCTATCTCGCGCGCAGCCGGAGCCGCCTGGGCCTCATCGGCATCGGGCTGGCCGGCCTGGTGCGCGACATCAAGCAGACCAAGAGCGTCGAGGACTGGCGCCTGCCCGAGCTCAAGGTCGAGGTGCGGCAGAAGGGAGCGATCCCGGTCGCCTTCGACGGCGAGGTCTCCAGGATGAAGTCCCCGCTCCACTACCGCAAGCGTTTGCGCGCTCTGCGGGTGATCCTGCCGCCTGAGCCGGCGAGCACGTAGGCTGCCGCTACGTCCAGTCCTTATCCTTTTCGCCGGTCTCGCCGAAAGTGTAAGCTAGGCGTTGCAAATCGAGGAACGCCGATGAAGTTATCCCGCCTTGTCCTGCCGCTCGCAGTCGCTACCCTTCTTCTCCAGCCCCTGCCGCCAGCCGGCGCCTGCACGACGTTCTGCCTGAAACGTGGGCCGCGAGCGGTCTTCGGCAAGAACTACGACTGGTCGGTGGGCGATGGGCTGGTGATGGTCAACAAGCGCGGCGTGGCCAAGGCCGCGGCGCTGCCGCCGCAGGAGAAGCCCGCGGCGTGGGTTTCCAGGTATGGCAGCGTGACGTTCAACCAGTACGGCCGGGAGTTCCCCAACGGCGGCATGAACGAAGCGGGTCTGGCGGTGGAGCTGATGTGGCTCGACGAGACGGTCTATCCAGCGGCGGACGGGCGGCCGGCCCTCGGCTGCCTCGAATGGATCCAGTACCAGCTCGACAACTACGCCACCGCGGCCGAGGTGGCGCGCAACGCCGGCCGGCTGCGGGTCTCCTCCGACGCCAAGGTGCACTACCTGGCCTGCGACAGGAGCGGCGGCTGCGCCAGCGTCGAGTTCATCGGCGGCAGGCCGGTGGTCCACACCGGCGCGAGCCTGCCGGCGCGGGCCCTCACCAACCATACGTATGAGGACTCCTTGCGCTTCCGCGAGCGGACCCGCGGCGATGCCAAGGCCCGGCAGGGGATGGGCTCGCTGCAACGGTTCGCGCGCGCCTCGGCACGCGTGGAGGACTATTCCGCCCGCGGTGGCGATCCCGTCCGCTACGCCTTCGACACCTTGGACAACGTGGCCCAGGGTGACTATACGCGCTGGAGCATCGTCTACGACCTGTCGGCCGGCCGCGTGTACTGGCGAACGCGCGAGAACCGCCGCGTCCGCTCGGTGTCTCTCAACGCCTTCGACTTCTCCTGTACGGTGCCGGTGAAGCTGCTCGATATCGCCAAAGGAGCGGGAGACGTCGCGCCGCTCTTTGCCGACTACACGCCGGCGGCGAACCGCAGGCTGGTCACCTCCTCCGTGCGGCAGACGGAGTTCCTGGCCCACACGCCGGAGGAGGAGATCGCCGAGGTGGCGCGCCATCCGGAAACTACGTCATGCAGGGTAGGGGGAAAGCGATGAGGAACCGGTCTGCCCTTCAGAGGGGTAGGGGAGTGAGGGCTTCGAAGGGCATGTCCTTTATCCATCGGAGATCCACATGAAGCACGTTCTCCCTGTCTCTGTTTTTCTCCTCCTGGCCGCCGCGACCGCCCTCGCCACCACGATCGTGCTCGGCACCGACGAGGACCTCTACGGCCAGGCGGAGCTGATCGTCGAAGGCACCGTGCTCGCCGTGGTGCCCTCGCCCTCCGGCCTGCCCGCCACGGCGTATCGCGTGCGCGTCGACCGCGCCCTCAAGGGCCGCGCTCCCGGCAGCGAGGTGACCGTGCGCGTCCCCGGCGGCGTCGGCGCGGACGGCCGCGAGCTCGTCATCTGGGGGGCGCCGGAGCTGCGGCAGCGCGAGCGCGTGCTGCTCTTCCTCGGCCGCTATCCCGAAGGCGACTATGGCCCGCTCCACCTCGCCATGGGCGCCTTCCACGTCGTGCGCGACGGCGATCGCGAGCTCGCCCTGCGCGACCTCTCGGAGATGGAGGACGTCTCGACCGGCGAGGCGGCCCCGGCGCGGGACCGCGCGCGCGATTTCCAGCGCTTCGCCGGCTGGCTCGCCGATCGCGCGGCGGGCCTGTGGCGGCCGGCGGACTACTTCGTCGAGGGACCGGTCGCCGGATTGCGGCCCCCGCTGGAGAAGTTCAACTACCTGGAGGGGATCAAGCAGCGCTGGACGGAGTTCGACGCCAAGAAGAGCGTCGGCTGGCGGGTGCAGGGCGCCGGCCAGCCCGGCCTGCGCGGCGGCGGCTTCGCCGAGTTCCTGACCGCGATGAAGGCCTGGAACGACGATCCGGCCACCAACATCCAATACAAGTACCTCGGCACCACCAGCCGCAAGAGCGGGTTCAAGAAGTTCGACAGCATCAACGCCATCATCTTCGAGGACCCCAACCGCGAGGTCACAGGTACATTCACCTGCTCCTCTCCGGGCAACGGCTTCGGCACGCTGGCGCTCGGCGGTACCTGGATCGACAAGGAGGAGCCGGAGCCCATCCGGATCCAGGGCGCGGACATCATCGTCAACGACGGCGCGGGCTGCTGGTTCTCCACCAAGAAGCGCGCCGAGCAGGTCTACGGTCACGAGCTTGGCCATACCCTGGGGTTGGGCCACTCCTGCGGCGACAAGCTCAGCGGCGCTTGCACCGATCCCCTGGAAGCGGATGCCCTCATGCGCGCCACTGCCTTTGCGGACAATCGCGGCGCCCGCCTGAACGCCGACGACCGGGCCGCCATCCGCAGCCTCTATCCCCAGCATTAGAGAGAACCGCCGGCAAGACTGTCTGATTTTTCTGTCACCGTCCTCGCCGGATCGGGGCTCCGTCCTCCAGCGAGGCCGGCCCTTCGTGCCTCTTCCGCAATCGCGTTCTCTGCTGCAAATCATGAAACGAAAGGTGTTGCGGGCGCGTCCTCCTTGTTTGCAGCCGCCTGGCATTGCGGTTGCTCCATCGGGATCGGCATGAGTTGTTCCTAAAGGAGAGAGAAGACAATGACTGTCAAAACGACACGAGCGATGATGGCCCTGATCGGGCTGCTGATCCTGGCGGCGCCGGCGTTCGCCCAGCGCGGCGGCCAACGCCGCTATTACTCCGGGCGCGAAGACGCGTTCCGCATCCACCTGGGCGACTTCCGGCCGGACGGAAATTCGGACTATTGGCGCGACAAGGAGGCCGACTTCACCGGCTCCATCGACGACTTCGAGAACGCCTCGTTCGGGCTCGACTACCTGCTGCCGCTCGGCGACCGCCTGAACCTGGTGTTCTCCGGCTCGGTCTTCGAGGGGGATAGCACCAATTCCTACCGCGACTTCGTCGACAACTTCGGCGACCGCATCCGGCACGACACGACGCTGGACATCGCCTCGGCCACCGTGGGGCTGCAGCTCTATCTCACCGGGCCGGCCGCCGCGGTCCAGCCTTACGTGGGCGCCGGCGCCGGCGCGTATCCCTGGCAACTGGAGGAGTCCGGGGATTTCATCGACTTCGGTACGGCCTCGCGGACGATCTTCTCCGCCACCCTGAAGTCGGATGGCGTCGCCTTCGGTTACTACGGCGTGGCCGGTCTCGAAGCTCCCATCACGCGCCGCCTCTCGATCTTCGCCGAGGGCCGTTGGACGCAGGTCGAGGACGATCTGAGCGGCGATTTCGAGGGCTTCGGCAAGATCGATCTCTCGGGCCGCGAGTTCGCCGCCGGCCTCTCCTGGAGTCTCTGATCTGATCCCGGCAGATTCCCATCTCGGGGATCTGCCGCTGCGCTCTCGAGATCTCCCCGGCCCGGCGGACGACCTGCCGGGCCGATCCGCATTCGCGAAGACGGAGGCCCCATGCGTCCCCATATCTTCCTTGCCGCAATCGTTGCCACCCTGGCGGTTCTCGCGAGTTGGAATCGGCCGCTCGTCGCCGACGCGCCGCAAGCCGTCACCGTCACCAACTTCCCCGAAACACAGCAGGTCAGCGGGCGGGTGGTCGTCAGCGCGCCGATTCCCCAGACGCGGTTCGAGACGAAGAAAGCGCTCGTCTCGC
>DATBGJ010000627.1:0-2979 GCA_036558045.1 Thermoanaerobaculia bacterium | reverse complement strand
TTGTAGACCACCCCCATGCCGCCGCGGCCGAGGAGGCGCTGGATGCGGAAATGCGACACCTGCTGGCCGAGCAGCGGATCGTCGTCCCGCCGCGGCGGCGCGCCCTCGGCCTCGCGGAGAGGCCTTCCTTCCTCCAGGGTCACGTCGGCGATCGACGGCAGCGGCAGGGCCGCGCCGCAACCCGCGCAGCGCGAGTCGAACTCGGAATTGCTGCGGCCGCAGACGGAACAGAGGACCCCCTGCATCAGGCGCCCTCGGCGGCGAAGCGCGACGCGGGACGGGAGGGGCGGTGCCGCGCCAGCAGCTTCTGCAGATAGCTGCGGTGGATGCCCGATTCGCGCGCCGCCCGCGAGACGTTGCCCTCGCACCGCCGCATCAGCTCCTCGACGAAGCGCCGCTCCACCTCGGCGACGCTTGCCTCGCGCGCCTCGTTCAACGCTTCGCCGGTGAGCTCGCGGAAGGTGATGGGAGCGGGGGAGGAGCCGCCGTCCGCGGCCCCGGCGACTTCGGGCGGCAGCAGGTCGAGATCCAGCTCCGGTCCGCGGGCGAGCAGGCAGGCCCGCTCGACGACGTGCGCCAGCTCGCGCACGTTGCCCGGATAGTCGAAGGCGAGGAGCGCCCGCTCGGCGGCGGCCGTCCAGCGCGGCCGCTCGCCCGGCCGCCGCCAGTGCCGGCGCAGGAAGTGATCGGCGAGCAGCGGCACGTCGCCCCGGCGCTCGCGCAGCGGCGGCAGCGTCAGGTCCAGCACCTTGAGGCGGAAGTAGAGGTCCTCGCGGAAGCGTCCCTCGCGCACCAGCCGCCGCAGGTCGCGATGGGTGGCGGCGACGATGCGCACGTCCACCCTCTCCGTGCGGTCCGAGCCGAGGCGCTGGAGCTCGCCGAACTGCAGGAAGCGCAGCAGCTTGGCCTGCGCCTCGGGCGGGATCTCGCCCGCCTCGTCGAGGAACAGCGTGCCCGTGTGCGCCGTGGCCAGGCGGCCCGGGCGGTCCCGCTTGGCGTCGGTGAAGGCGCCGGCGACGTGGCCGAAGAGCTCCGACTCGAGCAGCGTCCCCGGCAGGGCGGCGCAGTGCACGGTGACGAACGGCTTGCCGCGCCGCCCGCTGTTGACGTGCAGCGCGCGGGCGATCAGCTCCTTGCCGGTGCCGGTCTCGCCGTAGATGAGCACCGGCGCGTCCGTCTCCGCCACCTGGGCGATGATGCGCAGCACCTCGATCATCCGCGTGTCGCGGGTGACGATGCCGGCGAAGTCGTGCTGCGAGAAGAGGTCGCGCTCCAGGCTGCGGTTGCGCCGGCGCAGGGCCTCGCGCTCGCTGGCCCGCAGCAGGAAGAGACCCGCCACCTCGGCGAACTCGGCGAGGAAGGCGCGGCTCTCCTCGCCGAAGCTGTCCACGCTCTCGCGGTTCTCCAGGTAGACGACGCCGTAGATCTCGCCGCCGTGGCGCAGCGGCGCCACCAGGGCGCAGCAGCGGCCGATGGCGAGCGCGGACTCGCCGGAGCCGAAGCGCGAGTCCTCGATCAGGTTGGGCAGGTAGATCACCTCGCCGGTCTCGATCGCCTCGCGCACCAGCGCGCGGCTGAAGCGGCGCTCCACCGCCGAGAGCCGGCTGCGGTCGTAGCCGACGTCGAACTTCTGCCGGAAAGAGCCCTCCTCGCGCACCACCACGAAGCCCGTCTCGGCGCCGCACTTCTCCAGGATGCGGCGCAGCAGGACCTCCGGCGTCCGCTCGCCGTCGTCCTCGGCGAGCAGGAGCTTGGAAATCTGGAACAGCTCCTCGTAGAGGTTCACTACACCTGCCTCCGGCCAGTGGCACTGACTCCGAGTTGAGGCAGATCTTAAGGCAAGGCGCGAGAAAAGTCTTCGGCGATCTCCACCGCCACGAGCGTCAGGTCGTCGTCGAAGGCCGTCGCCTGCCCCCGCCAGGCGGCGACCTCTTGCAGCAGATCTTCGGCGATGGCTTCGGCGGAGAGCGCGGAGCGGCGGGCGAGAAAGGCCTGCAGCCTCTCGTCGCCGAAAGCCTCGCCGCCGGAGCCGAGGGCCTCCGGGATGCCGTCGGTGAACAGCAGCAGGCGGTCTCCGGCCGCGAGATCGACGGCGACCTCCTCATAGGCGGCGCGCCGCAGGCGGCCGAGGACCGTGCCGCCGAGGGGCAGCTCTTCGACTTCTCCCTTGCGGCGGCAGAGAAGCGGTCGGGGATGACCCGCGCTCGCAGCCTTCAGCCGGCCGGCCTCCAGATCGAGGAAGAGATAGAGCGCGGTGATGAACTGGTTGCGCAGCTTGCCGTGGAAGATCTGATTGATCCCGGCGAGCACCTTCGCCGGGCTCTCGGCATGGACCGCCTGCGCCGCCACGGCCACCTTGAGCATCGAAGCCACCAGGGCCGCGGGCACGCCGTGGCCGGAGACGTCCGCGATGACGATGCCCACCCGCCGGCCCTCGCCGGGAAGGAAATCGTAGAAATCCCCCGCCACCTCGGACGCGGGGATGTAGCGCGCGGCGATGCCGAGGCCGTCGATCCGCGGCGCCTCCTCGGGCAGGATCGAGGCCTGGATCCGGCGCGCCGTCTCCAGCTCGTGCCGGATCGCGGCGAGCTGTTCCTGAGCGCCGAAGACGCGCCGGGCCGCGATGGCGCCGAGACCGCCGACGAAGAACAGGAACCCCAGCGGCTCCAGGTTCGTCTGCCAGGGCATCAACCCCATGCCGCGCAGGTTCTCGTAGAGCGCGAAGGCGCCGAAGACGAGGAAGCTCGCGCGCAGCAGCCGCAGCTCCGGACTCCTCTCCCGGCCGGGCGCGAAAAGATTGGCGAGCGTCACCACCAGCGCCGCGATCACCAGGATCCGGTAAGGACCGAGCAGCACGCCCGGCGACGGAGAGACGATCTCCAGCGGGATCGCCACCAGCGCCAGGATCGTCAGGAGCCGGCCCAGCCAGTAGAGCGAAGACCGCCAACCCCGCCCGACGATCCGTTCGAAGAAGAGGAA
>DATBGJ010000626.1:0-2402 GCA_036558045.1 Thermoanaerobaculia bacterium | reverse complement strand
CGGCCGGCGCCGGATCTCGGCGAAGGTAATCGCGAAATCGGGGCCGACGATATGGGTGGAGATCGCCGCCATCCGGCCGTCCGCGCGCAAGGCGATGTCGGGCTGCCCGCGGCCGAAATCCGCGGTCGCCACCTCCTCGCCGAAGCGGCCGTCGCGGCCGTATTCACGCAACGTGAGCCGTGAGGTGCCGCCGGAGACGGCCACCACGCCCGCCGCCGCAGCGACGCCCGAGAACGGCCCCACCGGCACGGTCACGATTTTCCCTGTCAGGCCGGGCAGGTCCGGATTGGACAACGAATAGATCATCAGATGCCCCGGCGGCGTGGCGTCCAGCGCGAACAGCCAGCCGTCGGCGACCGCGAGATCGTCGATCCGGTCGGCCGGCGCCTCCGGCGGCACCAGGGCTCGCCGCTCTCGCGTTTTCAGATCGACTACCTCGATGCCGTCGGAGCCAGCCGCAATGTAGGCATGACCGCGGTCGACGACGATCTGGGTACGGGCCGCAGGGGCCGCGGTGAGGTAATCCCAGGCGTTCCAGCCCAACGCGAGCCAACGATGTCCGAGCAGGGCGATCAGACCCACGGCGAATGCCATGGCAGCTAGGATGCCGCGGGCGCGCGAAGGTTTCATCGCCGCAAATTACGGCGCCGAAAGCCGTGGCGGTTTCAGAATCCAGGGGAGCCGCGCGCGACGTATAGGCTTGGGGAGAAAACTGCCGTGAATCAGTCCGGGCTGCCGGCGGGCGCGGCCAGCCGCTCCTGGACCTCGCGCAGGCGCTCCCGCTCGCCGCGCCACTTCTCCGCCTGGGCGTCGTTGCGGGCTCCCGCGGCCAGCCGGTCCAGCACGTCGAGGATCTGCGCATAGTAATGCCGGGCGGTCTCCTCCGCCAGCAGCGAGAGCGCCCGCTCCATGGCGGCCTCCAGCGGCGCGAGCGCTCTCTCCCATTCGCCGGCCGCGACCCAGTGATAGGCCAGGGCCTCGTAATGGCGGTCTCCCCGCAGGCGCCCGAGGGCTTCCGCCACCTGGCCGTGCATGGCCTGGCGGCGCAGCGGGTTGAGCTCGCCGCAGAGGGCGCTGCGGATGCGCTTGTGGGCGAACTCGAAGCTCCCCCGGCGTGCGCCGCGGGCCCACAGGACGATGTCGCGCTCGCGGCGGCTGCTGGTCCAGGAATGGGCGAACTGGCGGATGAGCCAGCGCTCGAGGAGAAGCTCCAGGCCGAGCTCGACGACGACGGCGTGCTCGTCCGCCGCCTCCTGCAGGAGGTGGACCTCGAAGCAATGGCCCATGATCGCCGCCAGCGAAGCGAGGCGCCGGGTGGAGGTGGGCAGCCGGCGGATGCGCAGCCGCATCAACTCCTCGAAATCCGCCGGGGGAAGACCGCTCCCGGCCAAGGGCTGGATCAGGCTCCAGCGCCCGGCCTCTCCCGCCGCCAGCACGCCCTCGTCCCACAGCAGGTTGATGGCCTCGGTCATGGCCAGCGGCAGACCGGCGCTGCGCTCCGCCAGGAAGCCGGCCAGCTCGGCCGCCTGGGCCTCCCCCACCAGGACGGCGGCGATCTCCTCCAGGTCGGCCGCCTCCAGGCGGTCCAGCCGCAGCCAGGTGGCCGCGCCTCGTTCGTCACCCTGCCGGAAGAGCTGCTGCAGGGGCTCGTCCCGGTCGAGGCCGCCGGCCGCGGTCGCCAGCAGCCAGATGGGCCCCTCCAGATGCGCCAGCAGGAAGCCCAGCAGGCGGAACGTGTCCGGGTCCGCCAGGTGGAGGTCGTCGAGGAAGAGGATCAGCGGATCGCCGTCCTGGCACAGCGCCGTCAACACGCGGCACACCGCGCCGAAGAGGCGCTGGCGTGCTTCGGGGCCGTCGAGCGGCCGGGACGCGGTCAGGTCCGGCCGCAGGTCGCGGAGCTCCGGCACGAGGCGCACGACCTCCTCCAACATCTCCCCGGGCACGCCGGCGAGGGCCGTCTCGGCCTCCTCCGCCAGCGCGCCGCGCAGCACCTCGATGAAAGGCTGGTAAGGGACGAGCGGGGACAGCTCGTAACCGCGGCCCTTGAGCACCGTCGTCCGCCGCTTGGAGGTGGTGGCATCGAGGAAAGACTTGATCAGCCGGGTCTTGCCGATGCCGTTCTCGCCGCTGACCAGGGTGAGGTGCACCCCGCCCTCGATCACCCGCCGCCAGTCTTCCTGCAGGCGCTCCCAGGTTTCCTGCCGACCCACCAGGGGGATCAGCGGACCGATGGGTCCGGTGTCCCGCGCGCCGGCCTCGCCGTCCATCGCCTCGGTGAGGATCGACTCGTACAGTGCCCGGGTCTCCTCCAGCGGTTCCACCCCGAGCTCGTCCTGCAGCAGGTTCAGCAGGTTCTCGTACTGGGCGAGCGCCCGGCTGCGCTGGCCGGCGAGGGCGCACAG
>DATBGJ010000625.1:0-2587 GCA_036558045.1 Thermoanaerobaculia bacterium | reverse complement strand
GAGGAGCCATCTACGCGCGCGATCCGCACCGCCTGCTCACCGAGGATCAGTTGAACGGCGGCGCTTTTACAGCCGTTACGCCTGCCGACTGGGAGCTGATCCGTCCCATGCTCGAAGAGAACGAGCGCCTCTTCAGGATTCCTCTCCGGCGCCTCCTTGAGGTGGACGACGAAGCGAGGTTGCCGGAAACCGTTTACCGCAAGATCGCGCCCACCGGCCTCAAGGCCTTGATGCCCGAGGAGGCTTGGGTTCACAAGGCGAAGTGATTAGCTCCGGGTGTGCGCGCGAGGAGCAGCGCGTTCCCCAGCCGCAGCTTGTTGGGCTGCCTTGTCCCGCAGACGGCGCAAAAACGGATCCCTGATCTCTTGTGACGCCAGCCACTTGAGCTCTTCTTCTAACGTCATCCCATTGATCTGTGCCGACAGCTCGTCACGAATCTCATCATCGCTACGGCATCGAACTTCTTGTCAGCGCGCCGTCTGGAGTGCGCCTGGAATTCCTCGTCCTCGCAGCCTCCGATGACCGAGGTATCGATGTAGATCCGAGGCCTCATGAGGTCATTGTAGCCTGAGCGCCCATCGCGCAGCCCCCTTGCGTCCAGCCCCGGCCTTGTTCCAGACTCCGCTGCCAATGAACGGCATCGGAGAGAGCCCGCCGCGCCCGGACGGCTTCGCCAAGGTTTCGGGGGCGGCGCGGTATGTGGATGACGTCGTCCGGCCCGGGATGTGGCATGGCGCCACCCTGCGCAGCCCGCACGCTCACGCGCGCATCCGCTCCATCCGCTTCAATGCCGCGGAGGCTCCGGAAGGCGCTGTCTGCGTTACCGCCGCGGACCTTCCCGGACCGAACGGCGTTCAGCTCCTCGACGACAGTTGGCCGATCCTCGCGGACGGCTTCACCCTGCACGTCGGCGAGCCGGTGGCATTGGTGGCGGCGCCGACGCGCCTCGCGGCCCGGCAGGCGCTGGCCGCTTTCACCGTCGAGTACGAGCCGCTCGCCCCCGTCCTGACGCTGGAGGATGCCCAGACGCTGCCGCCCCTCTACGAGCTGCGCCTGGAGAGCGGCGACGTGGAGAGTGAGCTTGCTCGAGCGGAGCACGTCATTGAAGGCACCTGGCGTACCGGCCACCAGGAGCACATCTACATCGAGTGCAACGGCATGATCGCCACGTTCGAGGACGGCGCGCTGTCGATCCTCGGCTCGATGCAATGCCCGTACTACGTCCACAAGGCGCTGACCCACGCTTTCCATCTCCCGGACGACAAAGTGCGCGTGCGGGCCTCGGTGGTGGGCGGCGGCTTCGGCGGCAAGGAGGATTTCCCGAGCGTCCTCGCCATCCACTCCGCGCTGCTCGCCCGCGCCTGCGGCCGGCCGGTGAAGATGGTCTACGACCGGCACGAGGACATCGTCGGCACCTCGAAACGCCATCCGGCGGTCGTCCGCCACCGCACGGGCGTCAGCCGCGACGGCCGCCTGCTCGCCCTCGACGCCGAGATCCTGATGGACGGCGGCGCCTACAAGACCCTCTCGCCCGTGGTGCTGTCGCGCGCCCTCCTCCATTGCTTCGGCCCCTACCGCTGGCCGAGCGTTCGCGTGCAGGGCAAGGTGCTGCGCACGCACACGGCGCCGAACAGCGCCTTCCGCGGCTTCGGCGCGCCACAGGTCGAGTTCGCCATCGAGCGCCAGATGGACCGCATCGGCCGGGCACTGGGGCTCGATCCGTTCGAGATCCGCGCCCGCAACGTCGTCGAGCCGGGGGACCGGCTACCGACCGGGCAGATCCTCGACGCCAGCACCTCGGCCCGCCTCTGCCTGGAGGAGGCCGAGCGGCGGACGGATTTCCGCCGGAGATGGAAGGAGCAGGAAGCGATCCGCTTTGGCGATGGGGAAGAGGGCGGGAAACCGCGGCACGGCATCGGTCTCTCCCTCTACTTCCACGGCGCGGGTTTCACGGGCAACGGCGAGCGCAAGATGAAGTCGCCCGTCACCGCGCGCCTGCTCGCCGACGGCCGCATCGAGGTGCTGACCGCGATGACCGACATGGGTCAGGGCTGCGCGGCGGTCTTCCCGCAGATCGCCGCGGCGGCCGGCGGCCTCGGTGCGGACGACGTGACCTTCGCCGAGCCCGACACCGGCGAAGTCCCCGACTCCGGCCCCACGGTCGCCTCGCGTACCACCATGATCGTCGGCGACCTGATCGCGCGCACCGTCTCCGAGCTGCGCGACCGCGTGCTGGCCTGGCGGTCCGAGCACGCAGATGGAACCTTGACGGTCGACGAGGGCTGGATCACCGGACCGTCAGGCCGCATCGAGCGTTTTCGCGATGCCGTTCGCCGCTATCGCGAAGAGACCGGCCCAGTGGAGGTCACGATCCATCACGAGCCGCCGGAGTGGCAGACCTTCGACGAGTCCACCTACCGCGGCGCCGCCTATCCCACCTATGCCTGGGGCGCGGATGTGGTGGAGGTGGAAGTCGATGCTGACACGCTGGCGGCGCGGCCGGTCCAGGTGACCGCCGTTTGCGAGGTGGGCCGGGCGATCCACAAGACCCTGTGCGCCGGGCAGATCGAAGGCGGCACCCTGCAGG
>DATBGJ010000624.1:0-12868 GCA_036558045.1 Thermoanaerobaculia bacterium | reverse complement strand
CTGGGCGACGTCTCGCTAGCCCGGTGCGGAAGCGCCGGGCGTCGTCATCGCCTCACCCAACCCCTCCACCTCGCGTAGGAACTCCCCCGCCTTGCCGTCCAGCCAGTCGACCTTCAGGGTCGCGAACAGGCGGTCCCGGCGGGCGCGGTTGAAGCGGGCGAGCACGATGAGGCCGGACTCGTGCGGGCGGCGGCGCTCGGCGCGCAGGAGCTTGTCGTCCGGCGCATCGGCGAGGGAGATCTCCAGCAGCTTGCGGGACCGCTCGGAGGCTGCATTCTCGAGAGCCTCGGCGATCTCCAACTCCAGCACGTGGGCGTCATGGAGATCGCCGAGCAGATCCTGGAAGGTTTTGAAGCGTTTGACGATCGAGCCAGCGCCGGGGACTTCTTCGGCGAGGGGTTCGAGCAGGTAGCGGACGCGTTTGGCGCTGATGCGCGCCTGGTGCGCTTCCTTCTCGTCTTCGGCGTCCGCGATGCGGGAGAGGTGATCTTCCAATTCGGCCAACTGGGAGCGGAGGATGCCTGCCGTGGTCTCGCCCAGCGTGGCAAGGGGGATCGCCGGGTCGAGATGGACCTCGGTGCGATAGACGGAGAGGTGCGCCCGCAATTCCCTCTCGAATTCCGCGAAGTCGCGGTCCACCTCGGCAGCCAGCTTGGCGTAGGCGTCGCGCATCCGCTCTTCCAGCCGGGCGAGCAGCCAGGTGAGACCGGCGCGGTGGTAGGAGGAGAGATGGGCTCTCCGCCCCTGCAGCCATTCGATCTGCACCTCCGCGTCGCGGCCCGGGCCGCTCGAGCGGGCGAGCCGCCGCAGCCTCCTCGCGAGCTTCTTGGGGACGCTTTCGTCGAGACAGTCGCGGTAGGCCCGCAGGCAGCTCCGCAGACGCCGCAGAGCGACGCGGAAGTCGTGGAGCGCTTCGGCGTCCTCCGCATCCGCGAGACGCGGGCGGGCCGCGGCGGCCTGATCGAGAAAGGAGAGCGCCAGGAGGCGTGCTCCCTCCTCGGGCGAGCGGGAGAGGAGTCCGGTGGTCATCGGAGAGCCCGAGGGCCCATTCTAGTCGGCCAGCGCGCGGAGCTGGGCCGGCGTCAGCGCCCAGAGGAGGGTCGCGGTGCCGGCGCCCACCTCGCCGGGAAAGTCGAGCAGGCAGGCGCCCCCCTTGCGCATGGCGATGATCCGGCGCTCGGTGCCGGTGAGGAGCCAGGAGGCGATCAGGCTGAGGCTCGGCTCGTGCCCCACGACGGCCACGGTGTCGCCCTTCTGCTTGCGCAGCCAGCGCAGGAAGTTCTCCGGCGTCGCCTCCGGGGAGAGCTCCTTGATCTCCACTTCCTTCAAATCCCCATAGACGGAATCGAGGATGGCGGCGGTCTGGGCGGCGCGGGTGAGCGGGCTGGTAGCGAGCAGATCGATCTCGGGCACGATCTCCTGCAGCCCCTTGGCGCCCTGCTTCATCTTCTTCCGCCCGTCCTCGGTCAGGGGACGCAGGCGGTCCTCCTTGCCGGTGCGGGCGAAGTCCTCTCGTTCCTCGGCGATGGCGTGGCGGATGAGGAGAAGCTTCATAGACGCACCTCGAGTCCGGAATCCTATCGCGCCTTCGGCGCGGCTGAAGCGAGATGCAAAAAAGCGGCCCGGAACGAGATGCCCGGGCCGTTCGACAGAGTCGGAAACTATGGCCGGATGACGGGCCGCCGTTGCCCTGCGCTCGAAAAATGGGTGTTCCGTCGAAGATATTGTTGTGTAGAAAAACCGCCGGAGGAAATTTCTCTCGAAGCGGCGCCTCCTTCCTGTCATCTTTGTTGTGTCCTCTGCCGAATTTGTTTCCTTCTCTGGCGGGTTTGCATCGCTTTCGGAGATGAACGCAGGACTTTCAGGAAGGTGCTCAGCAATTTTGGAAGGGGGCGCAGCAAAGATGCTCCGGCGACCGTTTTTCCTCTGCGGGGGGAGACGATAACGTGGGGAGGGAGGCAACAAATAAGGGAGGGGGGACAACAAAATCTCGTGGGGGCGCAACAGCCCCGCGAGGGGGAAGGCTCAGGTCGCCTGACGCCGGCCCGCCAGCAGCACGTTCGCGTACGGCGTACCCATCCCCATCGGCTGCGCGTCCACCTGCAGCCCCAGGCGCGCCAGCAGCTCCGCCCATTCCGCGGCGCTGCGGTAGTGGAAGCGCTGGCGCCAGTGGCCGCGGACCAGGGCGGAGAAACGCTCTTGCAGCCGGGTGGCGGCGAAGCGCCAGCCGGCCGCGGCGTCCGCGTCGCGGATGAGGAGGACGCCTCCGGCGTCGAGCGCGGCAGTCGCTTTGGCGAGCAGGGCCTCCTGATCGGCTGCCGGAAGGTAGTGGAGGACGTCGAGGAGGAGGACGGCCTTCGCTGCGGGCAGCGCGGCCGCTCGCAGCTCGGCGGTCGCGATCTCGGCCTCGCCGGCGAGCGCCTGGCGGGCGGTCTCGGCGGTCTTCGGACGCCCTTCGATGCCGTGGAATCTGAGGCCTTTCGGAGGCGGCGCCCAGCCTTTCGGATAGAGCCCGCGGGTCTCGACCTCCTGCGCGGCCAGCAGCAGGGAAAAGACGATCCCGCGGCCGCAGCCGAGGTCGAGCAGCAGGCCCTCGGACGGCAGGAACCCCCGGCGCAGCAGGTTGAAGTAGAGCGGGTCGTAGCGCAGCTTGCCGCGCACGAGCTCCCAGTTGAGCATGCCGGTGTCGAGGTAGCGGCGGGCCGCCTCCTCGCGCAGGGCCGCGATGTCCGGCTGAAGCTGCCGGCGTTGCGCCGCCCTGAGCGTGAGCCATCCCAGGACGGCCGCGAGGACGGCGCCGATCACCGCGCTGCCGAGCAGGAGGTCGACCCCCACCTCGCCGAGCCCGATCCGCCGGATGTCCGCGACGTGGATCTGGAGATAGCTCTTCCCGCGCAGCCTGCGTCCCACCTCGAGCTCGGCGAGGACCAGGAAGGGCCAGAGGCCCGGCAGGCTGACGTGGGCCGCGAGATAGGTGAGGCCCTGATTGAGCCGGAAGAGGCGCGCAAAGAGCATGCAGAGGGCCAGGTGGAGGCCGTAGAACGGGCTGCAGCCGATGAGCACGCCCACGGCCACGGCCGACGCCTGCTTCTTCGGCGAGGTACCCTCGGTGCGCAGCTTGTAGAGCAGCTCGCGGAGGCCCTTGGTGAGGCGGGCCTTCACTCCTCGACCTCGATCGGCGCCGACCGCAGCCCGCGCGCCGCCAGCGCGTCGAGCACCCGGGGGAGGACCTCCAGGACCTGGCGGTTGCCGCCGCGCTCGCGGAGGGTGGAGCCGTCATGGAGGAGGAGGATGTCCCCCGCCGCGAGCCCGCGGAGCAGGCGCCGCGCGACGGCTCGCGGATTTCTCCCCACGGCGTCGAAGCCGCGCCGGGTCCACGAGACGAGGCGCAGGCCGGCGCGATGGAGCACGCCGTCGAGGAGCGGATTGCGCAGGCCGGCGGGAGCGCGGAAGAGGCGCGGCGGGCTGCCGGCGGTCTCCGCGATCGCCTCCTGCGCGCGTTCGACCTCGCGCCGCAGGGCACCCCAGGGATAGCAGGCGAAGAGATGCGGATGGGTATGGCTGTGGTTCTCGATGCGATGGCCGCGGCGGACGATCTCGGCGGTCAGATCGCGATAGGCCGCGGCCCGCCGGCCGATGCAGAAGAACGTGGCGTGCGCTCCCGCTGCGTCGAGCAGGTCGAGCACCCGCGGGGTGACGTCGGGGTCGGGACCGTCGTCGAAGGTGAGCGCGACCTCCCCACGGCGAGAGGCATCCTCCGGCAGGCGGACGAGGTTGGGGCCGACCCAGCGGCTCCGGGGCGAGAGGCTGGCGGCGGCGAGGACGACGTGATTGGCGGCGAGCGCGCCGGCCACCGTCAGCCAGTAGCCGGGCGCGGCGGCGAGAGTCAGGACGCCGGCGGCGTGCAGGCCGAGGGAGCCCGCGAGCAGCGCCGGCGGACGGTAGGCCTGGCGGGCCCCGGTCATGGACGGTCCGCCGAGAGGGCGAGCAGGGCGCAGCGGTCCAGCTTGCCGCGGGCGTTGCGCGGCAGGGCCTCGACGAGCAGCACGCTGCGCGGCACCTTGTGCGCCGAGAGGTGGGCGCGGCACCAGGCGGCGACCTCCTCGGCCGTGAGGCGGCCCGGCCGGCAGGCGACGACGGCGCGCAGCGCCTCGCCGCTCCGCCCGGGGACCGGCACGCCGAGCACCGCCGCTTCGTCGACTCCCGGCAGGCGCGCGATCACGCCCTCGACCTCGCGCGGATTGACCTTCTTTCCTTTGACGTTGACGAGGTCGTCGAGCCTTCCCTGGAGCGCCAGCTCGCCGCCGCGCCACGCGGCGAGGTCTCCCGCCTGGAAACGGCCGCCGGCGAGCCGCTCGTCGGGATCGGGGAGGTAGCCCAGGGCGACGGCCGCGGACTCGACGGTGACGAACCCTTCGCCGTCGGCCGGCCCGCCGCCTGCCGGCGCGAGGGTGATCCGCACGCCTTCGACGGGCGAGCCCACCGTTCCCCGCTCGGCGGCGCCGCCTTCGCGGTCGTAGCAGATGCCGCCGCACTCGCTGGAGCCGTAGAAGACGTGCACGGGCAGGCCGAAGGCCTCGCGGAAGCGGGCCGAGGTGGCCGCCGCGAGAGGCGCGCCGGCGGTGATGACGAGCCGCAGCGAGGCCGGCCGCGGAGGCGGCTCGCTCATCCGCACCAGGGCGTCCAGATAGGCGGGAACGGTGGGGAAGAAGGTCGCGCCGGTGCGCGCCGCGGTGACCAGGGGATCGTAGAGGCCGCCTTCTTCGGGAACGACCAGGACGGCGCCGCGCGTCAGGGCCGGCAGGGCCAGGCTGGAGAGCCCATAGGAGTGGGAGAGGGGGATCGTGGTGAGCAGGCGGTCCCCGGGGCGCAGTCCCATGGTGGCGGTCAGGGCCTCGTCGTCGGCCATCAGCGACTCGGCGGAGGCGGCGATGCCGCGCGGCACGCCCGTGGAACCGGAGGTGAGCTTGACGACGGCGGTGCCGGGAGGCGCGGAAGGAGCCGCAGCGGTCTCTTCCCGGCCGTCGGCCTCCACGACGATCCAGGCGTAGGGATCCCGCGGCCAGCCGGTGGGGCAGCGGAAGAGCATCGGGGCTCCCAAGGCGTGGAGGACGCGCAGGGCCTCCGCGTCGGGCATGCGGGCGTCGAGCAGCAACGCGGTGAGACCCGCGCGGCGTACGGCGAGGAAGGTGGCGAGGAAGCCCGGGCCGTTCGCGGCGGCGAGGCCGGCGATCGTCCCCGGAGCGCAGGGCCGCTCGGCCAGCCGGCGGGCGGCGGCGCGGGCCAGCGCGTCGACCTCGCCCACGGCCGCCCGCCGCTCCGGCGACACCACCAGAGGCGCCAAGGGGTCGCGTTGGACGAGTCGCTCGAAGGCGTGGAGGATGGGGTCCTGAGGCATCGGTGCGGCACTGAGTAAGGGGCGGAATGATACTAGAGGTACGTCCTCGTATTTGCGCTCGACGGGATCTGGTGGGATAATCCCACTATGGCGATCTCGACGGCTGACGCCAAGCGGCGTGTGGTGCTTCCAGCAGCAAGACCGGGAGATATCTTCGATATCCAGAATCAGGGCGAGGGCCGCCTGCTCTTGGTGCGCCTCGAGCGTCCGGACCCGGGACCCAAAATGAGCATCGCTCGCTGTCTCGAGGCTATCGCCGCCGCCCCTTTGCGGCCGAAAATGACCTGGGATTCGCTGAAGGCCTTGACCCGGGAGCCATGATCCTCCTCGATACGAACGTCCTGATCTATGCCTCTACCGAGGGGTCGCCCTTCCTCGAGTGGGCTCGGCGCACGATCGCTGAGGGAGTGGCGGAGGACGGAGCGGCGGTCAATGCGGTCAGCCTCGCGGAGATCTGCGTCGGCGATACCGAACCGGAAACAGTTGCCGATCGGATCCGGAGCTGGGGCGTTGCTCTTCTTGATGTCCCCGCTGCGGTTGCAGAGCCATGCGCCAAGGCCTACCTGCAGTACCGGGAACGCCGACGCGCGGAATCCGGTCGCGATGCGCCCTCGGTGCCCCTGCCCGATTTCTTCATCGGTGCCCACGCCCAGGTCATGGGTTGGCCGCTCGCGACAGCCGACCAGGGACGTTTCCGGGTCTATTTTCCGTCGGTATCCCTCCGGATGCCCTGAGAACACATCGGAGACCGCATTGCCACCGCCCCCGCGGGCACGCTAGCATTGAAGGTCCGGCGAGATCGGAACAGCCTGCGGAGCTCCCCGCACGGTGGGATTGAGACACCGCGCCGGAATCAGAGGTTTGCGTTATGTCGGAAGCAGTCGCCACCCCCGCCCGGATCAAACGCCTGATCGTCGAGAGCCTCAACCTCGAGGGGATGAGGCCGGAGATGATCGAGGACGAGACCCCTCTGTTCGGCGAGGGTCTGGGCCTCGATTCGGTGGATGCGCTGGAGCTGGTGGTGGCCCTCGAGAAGGAGTTCGGCATCCGCATCAAGAGCCAGGAGATCGGCCGCGAGGTGTTCTCCTCCGTCTCGTCGCTCTCCCAATTCATCGCAGGCCGGACGTGAAGGCGTGAGCTCGCGCGTCGCCATCAGCGGCATGGGTGCTGTCTGCGGCCTGGGCTGGGGCGTCGATTCCCTCTGGCGGGGATTGCGCGCCGGCCGGCCGGCCTTCGCGCCGTTCCGCCGCTTCGACCACAGCCGGCATCGCACCCATCTCGCCGCCGAAGCGGTGGCGCCGCCGGCGGAGCTGGCGCGCGCCATCCCGGGCTGGCGGCGGCTGTCGATCGCCGACCGCTTCGCCGTGTTCGCCGCCGCCGAGGCCGTCGCGCAGGCCGGCCTGTCCCTTCCCCTCGCGGAGGCGGCGGGCGTCTACTTCGGCAGCAGCACGGGAGGCATGTACGAGAGCGAGGTCTTCTTCGGCGAGCTGCTGCGCGGCCCGCGGCGTCCCCGGCTCTCCGCGCTGACGTCGCAACAGGTCAACGGTCCGGGCGATGCGGTGGCCCGCCATCTCGGCGCCGCCGGGCCGGTCGAGACGCTCTCTTCCGCCTGCGCCTCGGGAGCGCTCGCCCTGGGCGCGGCGCTCGATGCGGTCCGCTCCGGAGAGGTCGAAGTCGCCGTCGCCGGCGGCGCGGATTCGCTCTGCCAGCTCACCTACGCCGGTTTCAACTCGCTGCGCTCCGTCGACGAGGGTCCCTGCCGGCCGTTCAGCGCCGGCCGCGCCGGCATGTCGTTCGGCGAGGGGGCGGCCGTGCTGGTGCTGGAGCCGTTGGAGCGGGTGCTGGCGCGGGGGGGGAGGCCGCTCGCCGAGCTCGCCGGCGCCGGCGCCTCCTGCGATGCTCACCACATGACGGCCCCGGACCCCACCGGCGCCGGGGCCGCCGCGGCGCTCGAGAGGGCGCTCGCCGACGCCGGTCTCGCGCCCGCCGCCGTGGACTTCGTCAACGTTCACGGCACGGGCACGCCGCTCAACGACGCCGCCGAGTGGCAGGCGCTGCGGCGGGTCTTCGGCGAGCGGGCGGAGGAGATCCCGCTCGTCAGCACCAAGGCGCTGGTGGGTCATCTCCTCGGCTCGTCCGGAGCCCTGGAGGCGGCGGCCACCGTCCTCTGCCTGCAGCATGGCGAGCTCCATCCGGCGTCGAACGGCGGCGTCCGGAGCGAGGCCGATCCCGACCTGCCGGTCGCGCTGGTGAGCGGCGAGCCCCTGCCCCTGCCGGCGGCGCGGACGGCGCTCTCCACCAGCCTGGCGTTCGGCGGCTCCAACGCCGCTCTGGTCTTCTCCCGCTGGACGGATGCGGCCGCTTGAGCGGAACGATCCTGATTACGGGCGTGGGGACCCTCGGCGCCTGGGGCGCCGGCGCCGACCGCCTCGCCGAGGCTCTGGCGGCGGGCCGAGCGGCCACCAGCGAGGTCGACCGCTCGGCCGGCTACCACCTGGAAGAGAGCGCCCGCCGCGCGTGTCTGGTGCCGGCCGGGCAGCTCGGAAGCTGGCTGTCGCCCGGCGAGGCCCGCCGCATGAGCCCGCCCTCGAAGCTCGCCGTCGCCGCGGCGCGGATGGCGCTGCGGTGCGCGGGGCTGCCGGCGGCGGACGAAGACGAGACCGCCGTCGTGATGGCCACCGCGTTCGGTCCTTCGAGCACGACGGAGGAGCTGCTGAAGCAGATCCTCTGCGCAAGCCCGGAGTCGGCCTCGCCCTCCCTGTTCATGGAGAGCGTCGCCAATGCGCCGGCGGCGCAGATCGCCATTGCCGCGCGGGCGCGAGGCCCGAGCCTCACGATCTGCCAGCGGGAAGCCGGACCGCTGATCGCCGCCGGCCGGGCCGCCGGCGAGGTAGCCCGCGGCCACGCGTGCCGCGCCCTCGCGGGCTCGGCGGACGAGATGACGCCGCTCCTTCACGCCCTGCTGGACCGCTTCGGCGCCCTGGCTCGTCCTGGAGCGGACGGCGAGGAGGCGGCGCGGCCGTTCGACCGGAGGCGGGATGGTTTCCTGGCGGGCGAGGGAGCGACGCTGGCGGTGCTGGAGAGCGCGGAGGGCCTGCGGCAACGCCGCGGACGGGCCCTCGCCCGCGTGGTCGGCTGGGGAAGCGCCTTCGATCCCACGGCGCCGACGACGGGCTGGGGCCGCGGCGCCGGGACGCTCGCCCACGGTCTGCGCCGCAGCCTGCGCCGCGCCGGGGTCGCGCCGGGGGACGTGGACCTGATCGTCTCCGGCGCCGCGGGCTCGCGGGAAGGAGACCGGCTGGAGGCGCTGGTGCTGCGGGCGGCTTGGGGAGAGATCCCGTTGCCTCCCATCGTGGCGCCCAAGGCGGTCACGGGAGAGTACGGCGGGGGCCTGCTCGGCGCGGCGGTGCTGGCCGCGGCCGGCTCGCCGTTCGGTCCTACCGCCGGTTTCGCCGCGGCCGATCCGGAGCTGGGAATCGTGCCGCACGACGGCTCGCCGCTGGCGCCGCCGCAGACCGTGCTCGTCACCAGCCTGGCCGCGGGCGGCGCCGCGGCGTGGCTGGTCCTGGGGAAGGCATGAGCCTGCGCATCGCCGCCGCCATCCCCGCCTACCAGGCGGCGCCGTCGGTGGGCGGCGTCGTGCGCGGCGTCCTGCGCGAGCTGCCGGAGGTGCTGGTGGTGGACGACGGCTCGACCGATGCCACGGCCGAGGAGGCGCGGCAGGCCGGCGCCCGCGTCCTCTCCCTGCCCCGCAACCGCGGCAAGGGCAAGGCGCTCGCGGCCGCCTTCGAGGATCTCTTCGGCCGCGGCTGCGACGGCGTGATCACGCTGGACGCCGACGGCCAGCACCTGCCCGGCGAGGTCCCCAAGCTCCTCGCGGCCACCGGCGAAGCCGATCTGGTGCTGGGGGTCCGCGACCACCTCTTCGCCGAGATGAGCGCGCTGCGCCGGGCCAGCAACCGGCTTTCCTCCAAGGCCATCTCTTTCGCCGCCGGCCAGTGCTTCACGGACATCCAGACGGGATTCCGGTTCTATTCGCGGCGCCTGATCGAGGGCGTCGGCTTCCCCGAGGCGCGCTTCGAGGCCGAAAGCGCCGTGGTGGTGCGGGCGGCCCGCGGTGGCTTCAAGGTCGTCACGGTGCCGGTGCGGCTGGGCTTCGCCGACGGGCGGACGACCAGCCATTACCGGCCGCTGATCGACAGCTTGCGGATCGCCGGCGCGGTGACCCGCGCGCGGCTGGAGATGCTGCGATGGGCGCGGTCCTCGTAACCGGCGGCGGCCGCGGCCTCGGACGGGCGATCGTCGAGGCGCTCGCCGCCGCGCCGCCGGCGCGGGTGGCCTTCACCTGGAACGCGGACGAGGAGGCGGCGCGCTCGGTCGCGGAAGCGACCGGGGCGCGGGCGTTCCGTTTCGACCTGCACGACCGCGCCCGGCCGGACGAGCTGGTGGCGGAGGTCGAGGCGGCGCTGGGGCCGCTCGAGGGGCTCGTCAACAACGCCGGCCTGCGCCGTGAATCGCTCCTCGCCATGACCTCGGACGCGGACTGGGACGCGGTGCTCGACGCCAACCTCGGCGGGCTCTTCCGCTGCTGCCGGGCGGTGCTGCGCGGCATGATGGTGCGGCGGCGCGGCGCCATCGTCAACGTCTCGTCTCTCTCGGCGCTGCACGGCGTCGCCGGCCAGGGCGCCTACGCCGCCTCCAAGGCCGGCATCCTCGGGCTCACCCGGTCGCTGGCCCGCGAGGCGGGCCGGCGCGGCGTGCGGGTCAACGCCGTGGTGCCCGGCTTCGTCGCGACCGATCTCACCGCGGGGCTCCCCGAAGCGGCGGTCACCGCGTTGCGCGCCGGCGAGTGCCTGCCGCAGGGCGTGCGGCCCGGCGACGTCGCGCAGGCGGTGCTCTTCCTGCTTTCGGAGCGTGCCGCCGCGATCACCGGCCAGGCCCTGGTGGTGGACGCGGGCGTCTCCGCCTGAGCGGAATGCGGCGCATCTCCTCCCTCCTCGCCTCGGCCGTCTGCCGCCGCCCGCGGCTGCTGCTGGCCGCCACGGTGCTGCTGACGCTCGCGGCCGTCATCCCCGCTCTCCGCTTCCGGCTGGAGACCGATCTCTCGGCGCTGCTGCCCGAAGGGTCTCCGGGAGCCGACGATTACCGCCTCTTCCTGCGCACCTTCGGCGGCTTCGAGAAGGTCTTCGTGATCGTCCGCTCGCCGCGCGGTCCGCTGGCCGATCCGGAGCCGCTGGCCGCCGCCGCCGAGCGGCTGGCCGAGATCCTCGCACGCAGCCCCGAGGTGGCGGAGGCCCGCTCGGGGATCACCGAGGAGGACGAGCGCTTCTTCCTCACCTACGTGGCGCCGCGCCTGCCGCTGCTGGTGAACGGCCCGGGCTGGAAAGAGGATCTGGCCCGGCGGCTCGAACCCGCGGCGATCCATGCCCGCGTCGCCCAGATGCGGCAGGCGCTGCGCGGGCCGGCCGGCGCCGTGGCCGCGCCCTTCTTCGCCG
Source organism: Thermoanaerobaculia bacterium (assembly GCA_036558045.1). Lineage (GTDB taxonomy): Bacteria > Acidobacteriota > Thermoanaerobaculia > Multivoradales > UBA5704 > DATARR01. The sequence continues at coordinate 1,975 of DATBGJ010000624.1, read as the reverse complement.
CCGATCCGCTGGGACTCTCCGAGGGCCTGCTCGACGCCGCGGGCTCGATGCTGCCGATCGATCCGCTCACCGGCAGCTTCCTCTCGCGCCGCGGCGACGCCGCCCTGGTGATCCTCACGCCGGCGCGGGCGGAGATCGATCCGGCGGGCGGCCGGGCCCTGCTCGCGGACCTCGACCGCGCCTACGGCGAGGTGCGCCGGTCGGCCGGGCTGCCGCTGGACTTCAAGGCCGTGGGCGGCCCGCTCTACGCCGCCCAGGACGAGGCCCTGCTGCGCGGCGATCTCTCCCGCACGGCGGCGGCTTCGGGGCTGGGGGTGGTCGCGCTGCTGCTGCTGGGGTTCGGCGGCGCCTTCATCCCCCTGGTCATCCTGGCCTCCGTGGTGGCGGGCCTGGTGTGGACCGTGGCGGCGACGGCGCTCTGGCTGGGCAGCATCACGGTGGTCGGCGTCGGTTTCGCGGCGGCCTTGCTGGGCATGGGGGTCGAGTACGGCATTCACGGCGGCGCGCGCTTCCGCCAGCTCCGCCTCGCCGGCGAGGATGCCGCGGCGGCGCTCGCCGCGACCTTCCGCGATCCGGGGCCGGGGATCGTCTCCTCGGCGCTGACCACGGCGGCGGGCCTGGGAGCGCTCTGTCTCGCGCACTTCCGCCCGTTGCGGGAGCTGGGCGAGGTGCTCACCGTCGGGGTGCTGGTGACCCTGGTGACCACGGTGGCGCTGGGCGCCGCGGTGCTCGCGGGCTTCCCGCGGCGCTCGGCGGTGGCCTCGCCGCCGCGGCTGTGGCGGCGCTTCGGCCAGCCGGCCCTGGAGGGGACCGTCGGCTTCGCGGCGCGCCGGCCGGTGACCGTCCTCGCCGTCTCGGCGCTGCTCGCCGCCGTTTCCGTCTGGGGAGTGTCGCGCCTGTCGTTCTCCACCGATCTGCGCTCGTTGCGCCCGGCGGATCACCCCTCGGCCGAGGCGGAGCGGCTGCTCGTCGACACCTTCGCCGTGGGGCTCGACACCTTCACCGTCGTGACCCCGGGCCGGACGCTGGAGGAGGCCCTCGACAAGGCGGCGGCGGCGCGGCCGGTGCTGGAGGCGCGCCTGGGCAGGAATGCGGAGATCACCTCTCCCGCCGAGTGGCTGATCCAGGGCCGCCGGCTGGAGCGGCGGCTGCGCGAGCTGCGGGACCTGCCGCTGGCGCGGGCGGCGGACGACTTCGAGCGCGAGCTGGCGGCGGCGGGCTTCCGCCCGCAGCCCTTCGCGCCGGCGCTCGCCGCCCTGCGCGCCATGGCGCGGGGAGAGGATCCGCAGCCGCCTCCCCGGAGCGCCTGGCCGCGCTGGATGTCCGAGCTGGTGCGGACGGGCCCGGCGGGCGCGGCCGCGGCCGTTCACGTCCGGGCCCCCCTCGGCGCTCAGGGCTCGGCCGAGGAGCTGGCGCGCGATCTCCACCGCGTCTCGCCCGACCTGGCCCTAGCCTCCGTGCCGCGGGTGGGCGCCGAGCTGCGGGCGCTGGCGCTCCAGGACCTCGCCCGCTCGAGCGCCCTGGCGCTGGCCCTGGTGGCGGTGGTGGTGCTCGTCTCCGTGCGCTGGCGCATCGGCGATTCCCTGCTCTCCGGCCTGCCCCTCGCCCTCGGGTGTCTGTGGACCTTCGGCCTCTGGGGGGCCTGCGGCGGGCACGTCGATCTGCTCGCCATCTCGACCCTGCCGGTGCTCTTCGGCACCGGCATCGATCTCGGGGTGCACGCCGTCCATGGCGGGCGGACGCGGCCGGAGGAGGGAATCCGCGGTACCATAGAAAGCTCCGGATTGGCGATGATCCTGATCGCTTTGACGACCGGCGTCGGTTTCGGCAGCCTCGGCTCGTCGCGGGTGCCGGGGATCCAGAACGCCGGTACCCTGGTGGCCCTTGGCGTCGTCGCCTGTCTCGTCGCCACGTTCCTGGTGCTGCCGGCGCTGGAGTCGCTGGCCCGCCGAATGCAGAAGCACGCTGTGAGAGA
>DATBGJ010000623.1:0-2942 GCA_036558045.1 Thermoanaerobaculia bacterium | reverse complement strand
CACGCAGGAGATCGGCGTGCGCATGGCGATCGGTGCGCAGGCGCGTGAGGTGCTGCGGATGATCCTGGCGCAGGGAGCCTGGCTGGTGGGGCTCGGCCTCCTCCTCGGAGTCGTCGGCGCCATCGCCCTCCGGAAGGTGCTGGCGAGCGTGCTCTTCGGCGTGGCCCCCACGGACCCCCTCATCTTCGCCGCCGTCTTCCTGGTGCTCGCGCTGGTGGGCCTGATCGCCTGTTATTTGCCGGCCCGTAGGGCGACGCGGGTGGATCCGCTGGTGGCGCTGCGGACGGAGTGAACCTCAGGCGACGATCTTCAGCAGATCCGCCAGCGCCCCGGCGGCCGTCACCTCGCCGCCGGCGCCGTAGCCGCGGACCACCAGGGGCGTCGGGCGGTAGTGCTCGGTGAGGAAAGAGAAGGCGTTCTCGCCGCCGCGCACGGCGAACAGCGGATGCTCCGGCCCCACGGCGTCGAGGCCCACTCGGCAGTGAATGGCGCCGTTGGACGCTTCGATGACGGCGGCGTGGCGCAGCACCTTGCCCTCGGGGGCCAGGCGGGCGCGGCGGGTCTCGAAGACGGAGTCCAGCCGCGGCAAGCCGTCGAGGAACTCCTCGACGCTGCCCGCGGCGTCGTAGTCCGGCGGCAGCACGCCTTCCACCTGGATGTCCGCGAGATCGCTGGCGGCGCCCAGCTCACGGGCGAGGATGAGGAGCTTGCGCGCCACGTCGAGCCCCGAGAGGTCGTCGCGCGGATCGGGCTCGGTGAAGCCGCGGTCGCGCGCCGTGCGCACCGCCTGCGAGAAGGGAACCCCTTCGTCGAGCGCGCCGAGCAGGAAGGAGAGCGAGCCCGAGAGGATCGCCTCCAGCCGCAGGATGCGGTCGCCGCCCTTGAGCAGGCTCTGCAGCGTGCCGATGACGGGCAGGCCCGCGCCGACGTTGGTCTCGTAGAAGAAGCAGCGCTTGAGGAGATCGCTCGTCTGGTGCAGCCGGAGGTAGTCCTCGTAGGGGGCGCTGTTGGCCTTCTTGTTCACCGTCACCACGTGCAGGCCGGCCGCGAACAGCCGCCCATAGGAGGCCGCGACGCCGTCGTCCGAGGTGCAGTCGACGAAGACGGGGTTCACCAGCCGGGCGCCCGACAAATCCTCGAGCAGGGCATCGAGACACGAGGGCTGAGAGGCGGCGGCGAGAGAGGACGACCAGCCGGCGGGATCGAGCCCCTCGGCGTCGAAGGCCAGGCGCTTGGAGTTGGCCACGGCGCAGAGCTTGAGGTCCACGCGGCGGCGGCTGCCGGCCTGATGCTCGCCGATCTTCCGCAGCAGCTTCGAGCCGACATTGCCGACGCCCCAGACGACGAGCTGCAGCTCGGGGCGCCGCTCGAAGAGCTGGGCGTGGATGTGGCGCACGGCGCGCGGCGCTTCCGCCGCGGCCACCACGGCCGAGATGTTGCGCTCGGTCGAGCCCTGGGCGAGAGCGACGATGTTGACGCCGATCGCCGCGAGCGCCCCGGCGAAGCCGCCGACGACGCCCAGGCGGTCGCGCATGCCGTCGCCCACCAGGGAGACCACGGAGCAGCCGGAGCGGATCTGGATGGCGTCGAGGAGGCCGGCGGCGAGCTCAGCGGCGAAGGTCTCGCGCAGCGCCTCGGCGGCGCGGCCGCCGTCGCTCTCCGCCACGGCGAACGAGATGGCGCACTCGCTGGAGCACTGGGTGATGAGGATGACCGAGATGCCGGCCGCCGCCATGGCCTGGAACACCCGCGCGGCGACGCCCGGCACGCCGGCCATGCCGGAGCCGGTGACGTCCACCAGCGCCGCGCCGGGCAGGAAGGTGAGGCCGCGGGCGCCGTTCTCGGCGGGCGCCGCGCCGCCGTGCACCAGGCTGCCGGGATTCTGCGGCGCGAAGCTGTTGCGCACGCGCACCGGGATGCCTTTCTCGCGTGCCGGCTGGATCGTCTTCGGATGCAGCACCTTGGCGCCGAAGAAGGAGAGCTCCATGGCCTCCTCGTAGCTCACCTCCGGCAGCACGGCGGCGTGGGGGACGAGCCGCGGATCGGCGCTGTAGATGCCGTCCACGTCGGTCCAGATCTCCAGCAGCTCGGCGTCGAGCGCCCAGGCGGCGATGGCAGCGGAGTAGTCCGAGCCGCCGCGGCCGAGGAGATTGACGCGGCCGTTGGCGTCGCCGCCGAAGAACCCCGGCAGCACGGCGACGGCGGGAGGCTCGGCCTTCAGCGGCGCGAAACTCTCGCGGATCGCCGGCCAGACCGGCGAGGCGGCCAGGGGAGGCCCGGAGGTGCGGATCAGCGCCTTCGGATCCAGCAGGCGAGCGTCGAGCCCGCGCGCCGCCAGCAATCGCGAGACCAGGGCGCAGGAGGCCCGCTCGCCCAGCGAGGAGAGGAGGGCGAGGGCGCCGGGCGGCTGCTCGAGGAGCAGGGCGAAACCGCGCAGCAGGTTCTCCAGCTCGCGGTCCAGGGCGGCGAGATCGGTCTCGGCCTCGGCGGCGCGGCCGGCGCCGAGCTCCTGGCGCAGCCCGGCGAGGATCTCGCGGTGCACCGAGTGGAAGCGCGCCAGGGTAGGGATCACGGATCCCCCGGCGGCCGTCTCCTCGGCGCCGCGCAACAGCACGTCGGTCACCCCGGCCGCCGCCGAAACCACCACCAGGAGCGGGCTCTCCCGCGCCTGGCCGGCCACGATCTCCGCCGTGCCGCGCATCCGCTCCGCGTTGCCGACCGACGTCCCGCCGAATTTGAGCACCCGCATCGCCGAATCTCCTGCTTGAGCCTGAAACAAAAGAGCCCCGCGTTCAACTAGGTGCGGGGCTCGGGGGTTAGGGGGACTTTGGGAGATCTGCGACAGTTCCGACCCCGAGGTTTTCGATAATCCTGGAGTGAGGGGCCGGGTGGGGGATCGGTGCGTTATCTCGCCTCCGCCTCGCGTTCCAGAATCCGCCGTT
>DATBGJ010000622.1:0-7119 GCA_036558045.1 Thermoanaerobaculia bacterium | reverse complement strand
AAATATCGCTCGGCGGTTCTCCGCTCTCGCCAATTCGGACCTCGTTTTCATCTCAATCCTTGCCCTGTATGAGCTCGAGTACGGCTATGCCAATGCTCCCGATGAAAAGAAGTCCGTCATTCGGCAACGGATCTCCAGCTTGCAGGAAGATTTTCCGATACTTCCCCTGACGGCCGAAGCAGCACGTGTATTCGGCGCGCTCAAAGCGCGGTTCCGAAAAGTCCGTCAACTGAGCAAGAAAGGCAGCAAGGCCCATAATGTGGACCTCATGATCGCGGCGACCGCGATCACGGAAGGCTGCATCTTGATCGGCGCGGACGGTGTCTATCAGGAGATCCAGCGCCTCGATCCAACTCTTCGCATCGAAAACTGGCTCGCGGGGTAACCCTCCTACTTCACCAGCAAGCTCCGCCCATCCAGGTTCGTCGTCGGCTTAACTTTGTAGAGATCGAGAATCGTCGGCATCACGTCGCCCATGTAGGCGCCGTTCGGGGCATTCAGCTTGAAGCTGCTGAAGAGGATGCCCTGGACGAGCGGCGGATAGACCGAGCAGTGATCGCCGCTCCAGATCTCGGCGTTGGGCTCGACGATCGTCTTGGCGATGCCGCCGAGGCTGTCCTGCCAGCCGACGCGGTAGCCCTCGCTGTTGGAGGGGATGAGGTCCGGGATCAGCACCTGATCGTAGACGCCGTTGTAGGCCTCGTCGCGGGTGAAGACGTGCGCCACCGGGCGCTCGCCCGTCTCCTCGTCGACGAAGGCCTCCAGCCCCGCCTTGATGGCCGCTGTCACCTGGCGGTACTCGGCGCCGGGATTGACGATCCCCTTCCCCTCGCGGCCCCTGAGGTTGATGTAGATCTGCCCCAGGCCGAGAGCGTAGGCCTTGGTCTTGGACCAGTCGACGTTGGTGAAAAAGTCACCCTGGTCGAAGAGGTCCTCGAGGTTCTTCCGTTTGGCGTCCTCGCCGGTGAGGGCCATGAAGCCGTTCTTCGCCAGCCAGGTGTTGTAGTTCATGCCGCGGCGGAAGGAGGCGAAGCCGTGGTCGGAGAGCACCATGACGGCCGCCTCCGGCCGCTTCCGCATCACCTCGCCGACGATGCGGTCCATCTCCTGGTAGGACTCGAGAATGGAGCCGCCCCACTTCGCGGCTCCCTCCGGCGTGTAGAGCGGGTGCTTGGGGTCAAAGAAACGGAACATCATGTGCTGCACGCGGTCGGGAAACTCGAAGTAGTAGACCAGCGCGTCCCAGTCGTCCTTGGCGAGCAGGCCGGCGAGGATCTCCTTCTCCTTGTCCACGGTCTGCTTGACGTCGTCGAGAAACGTCTGCTCGTCGGCCGTGCCGTTGGTCAGCGACCAGGTGTCGATCATCCAGCCCCGGGTCTTGAACAGGCCGTGCTCGTGCGTGAGGTCCTTGACGAAGCCCGGCGGCGTCGTGACGGCGAAGCCCGGCGGCAGGTTCTCGGGATCGAAGTCGATCGGCGAGAGATACAGCCGCACCTCGGGATCGATCGACAGCAGCTTGAATCTGCCGATGCCCTTGACCTTGATCAGCGAGTTGAAGGGAAAGGTAAAGCGGGCCCAGTCGCTCCACTGCCCCGGCTTCAGCGTGAAGTCGTTGCCCGAGACCTGGATGCGGACGCTCTTGCGGTCCTCCGCCACGGTCAGCGTCATAGGGATCTTGATGTGCTCGACCGGTCCGCTCTTCTTGGGGAAGAGCTCGTTCGGAGGCTCCGGGAGCTCGGTCTCGATGGTGCCGCTGTTGTCCACCAGCTCGACGACCTCGACCTTGAAGTCGCCGCCGCCCTTGGGCGAGAAGAACAGCTCCGAGGTGAAGTAGAAGGGCTTGCCGATGCGCCCCGAGAGGTCCGGCACGCCGAGGCCCGAGAGGAGCTCGCCGTGCTCGAAATCCTTGGGCGGGAAGGTGACCGGGATGCGCATCACCCGCACCCGCTTGCCCGCCTGCCCGAGGAGCTTCCAGAAAGTGTCGCCGTGCTGGTTGTTGATGGCGATCGGCCGCGACTTGGGCAGCAGGTTGCCCGCGGCGAGGCCGGAGCCGATGCCGGCACCGATCCCCAGGACCAGCGCGATGCCGGCCGCCACTGCCCAGCGCAGGCGGAAGAGCTTGAGGATGAGGATGAAGAGGAGCGCTACGACGGCCGCGGCGATGAGGCCCACCAGCCAGCCGTTGTTGTCGCCGAAGAGCACGGTCTCCCTGCCCTCTTCCGCCGCGGCGAAGGCCGGCTTGTAATCCGCGGGGTTGCGTTTCAGGAAGTCGAAGATGCCGTGCCGGCCCGGGTTCAGGCCGGTCGAGAAGGTGGACCAGGAGACCGGCGTCTGCGACGGGATCGTCGGCCGCAGCGGCGTGAACGTGCCCTGTCCCCGCAGCTTCGCGAGGTTCGGCAGCTTGCCCTCGTCCATCCACCGTTGAGTGAGCTTGGCGTCGACGCCATCGAAGCCGAGGATGATCAGCTTGTCCGGCGGCTGCTGCGCGGCGAGCGGACCGGCCGCGGCGAGGATCAGGAGGGCGAGCAACAGAGAGCGGATCTTCAAGGTCATATCGAGCGGGTTCCCCCGGAAAGTCGTCCTGGTTATGCGGGCGAGGCATTCTACCAAACCGCCGCCGCCGGGCCGCCCTCTGGCGCAACCCGGCCCTTCGTGACAGCGTATGACTTACGTGACTCCACGATCCACGATACTCCGTCCCCTGGCCGCGCTCGCCCTCGGAGCCCTGGCGCTCGCGGCCGGCATCGCGCTGGCGCGGGCCTGGCTGCCCGAGTGGCTGCCGGGGGAGCTGCCGAGCCGGGAATTCTTCGTCAATCGGTACCGCGAGATCGCCCGGCAGGCGGGAGTCCGGCTGCCCGCGGCCGAGCCGAAGGTAGCCTTCACCGGGCGGGACGAGGACGTGGAGAAGCTCGACGACGACGTCGTAGACCGGCTGGGTCCCCGCCGCGCCGCCGCCGTGGGTGCCGGACTGCTCGTCGACGTAAAGCAGCAAGGCGTGCCTCCGAAGACCGGGGCGCCGGCGCGAGAGCTGCGGATTCGCTTCCTTCCTTCCGGGGATCCCGTGATCCTGCGCTGGTCTCATCTGGCGGAGATCTTCGAAGACAAAATGAAGAAGAAGCCCGGCCCCTCCGCCGCCGAGCAAGCCCGCTTTTCGCGGCTCCTCCTGCGGCCCGGCGAGCGCTTCGGTCCGGCGGGCCAGCGCGAAGTCGGCGCGACCAAGCATGTGACTGTCGGCAGCGAGAACAGGGGCGCCAGCTTCAAGGATGAGGGTGAGTTCCTGGGAATCACCTATCCGGTCGTCGGCAGCGATCCTCCCCAGTACGTCATCGTGACCGGGCTGCCAGGCGGCGCGTTGCGGGTGGAGCGCAAGCCCGCGGATGCCGGCGCGAAAGACGGCGAGGGCTTCCCGGTCGCGGCCCTCCTGCTGCAGGGAATCCCCGTGATCTGCGGCGGTGCGGCCGTCATCGTGCTGTTTATCCTGCTGCTGGCGAGGCGCCGGATCGGCTTCGTCAACGGCGGCCTCCTGGCGGCTGTCGTCTTCGTGGCGGCGGCGATTCCCTCGCTCTTCGCGGATCCAAGCTGGCTGGGGGCCTTACAGCTCGTCGGCGCCGTCTTCCTGGCGCTATGGATCTTGCTCGTCTGGTCCACCTCCGAGTCGTACCTGCGCTCTTTGCAGCCGGGCCTTGTTCAGAGTCTGGACACGCTCCGCACCGGCCGTCTCGGCCCCCGCAGCGGCAGGGCTCTGCTCTACGGCGTCGCCGCGGGAGCGTTCCTCGCCGGCCTACGGCTCGCGGTGCTGGCGCTCGCGTCGCATCTCCCCCACGCCTGGCCCAAGAACGACAGCTTTCGGCTTCCCCTTTTCGGCATCCGGACCCCCTTGAACGACGGCGTTCTGCTCGCCGCCAGCGCCATGCTGGCGGTGGGACTGGCAGTGCGTTTCCTTCCGGCGCGCTGGGTCCCCTGGGCGGCGGCGGTGGGCGCCGGCCTCGCTCTTCCTCTCGTCCCTTGCGACCCCCCTTGGCTGCAGGCCGGCGCGGGGTTGGTCGCCGGCGGCGTTCTGGTCTTCCTCTCTCTACAGACCGGCGTAGCCGCAGGTCTCGCCGCCGCGCTTTCGGCGTACCTGCTCCAAGCAGCAGCGTTTGCCGGCCTGCACCTGAGCTGGCTTCCCGTCTCCTTCAACTTCGCGGCGGGAATCCCGGCCCTCTTCCTGGCGCTCGGCTTCGTCGGTCTCAGCCGTCCGCCGCAGGCCGAGCTGGAGCGGATCAAGCCGCCCGCTTTCATGAAGCGCCTGGAGGAGGAGCAGCGCGTCCGCTACGAGATGGATCTCCTCGCCCGCATGCAGCGCGGTCTGCTGCCGGCGAAGCTCCCGGAGATCGCCGGCTGGGAGATCGCGGCGCGCTCCCTCCTCGCGACCGAGGCCGGCGGCGACCTCTACGATTTCCTGCACGATGAGAAAGGGAATCTGTGGATCGCCGCCGGCGACGTGGCCGGCCACGGCTACTCCTGCTCCATCGCGCAGGCGATGACCTCCGCGGCCCTGGCCAGCCTGATCGGCGCGGAGAAGACTCCCGCCGAAGTGCTGGTAGGAGCGGACCGCGTCATCCGGCGGGCCTCGACGCGGAATTTCACCTCGCTGGCGCTGGTGCGTCTCGACCCCCGCACCGGCGAGGCGCTGATGAGCAACGCCGGCCATCCGTTCCCGCTGCTCCTGCTGGGCGCCGCCGGGGGCGTCGAGGAGATCGACCTGCCCGGATTGCCGCTCGGCCAAGGCCCGCCCCGCAAGTACAGCGACCTCCGCTTCGAGATCCCGCCGGGCAGCAGCCTCGTCTTCTGCTCGGACGGCCTCTTCGAGGCTGCCGATGCGCGGGAAAACCTCTACGGCTACGAGCATCCGCGCGAGCTCCTCCGCGCCTTCGGAGACCGTCCCGCCACCGAGATCCTGGAAGCGTTGTTCACGGACTGGCGCCGCCACCTGGGCGGGCAGGAGCACCAGGACGACACGACGGTGGTGGTGGTGAAGCGGATCTGAGCCGTCCTCAATGCGCCGACGGAGGAAGCCACGGTGGGCTTCAGCTTGGAGAATTCGGCAGAGATCGATCTACGCGGAGCGCCTCTGATCTGCCGGCATTACGACGAGGTCATAAAGGAACTCAGGGGCGAGATCGAGACCATTGTTCCAGACTACGGTGTCCATCTCAACGCGAAATCGGCGGAAGACGTCTTTCTCTCGCAGGACGGCAAAGATTGGCCTGGAGTCGTTGAAAATCGTCTCCTGAAGGTCCACGACTCCTTTTGTACCGTCATTGAATTCGATAGAGATCCGATAATCACCATCGTAACTTGCATCGACGACCCGAATCATCTGGCTGTCCTCCTTACAGTAAAGGCTCGATGGGCTCAAACGTGCCCGTATTTCTGAGGCTCTCCCAATTGGCAAGCAGCCGTCAAACACGGGAGGCACGCCGGCATGGTACGAGACGGCTGTTTCCTTCTTCCAGAGAGGTATCACCTAGATCAACCGCAACTCGCGCTTGATCTCGTTGATCCGACCCTGCACCTCGCCGCGGTCGAGCGCGCGGAAGCGCTCGGGGAGCAGCTCGCGGCTGGTGCATTCGAGGATGGCGCAGAGGATCTGCATCTCGCGCTCGCGCGTGTTCGCCGGCGGGATGAAGTCGCTGAAGGCCTTCTGCAGGTGCTCGGGCTTCAGCTCGGAGGACTCCGCGGCTTCGGCTTCCAGCGTGGCGCGCACCAGCACGGCTTCCAGATCCGAGCCCGAGAGCCCGAGATACTGATCCTCGGTGGCGACCTCGGAGATCGAGGCCACCTGGGTCTTCAGGCCGAGCTTTTTCAACATCACCTTGTAGATCTCGTCGTACTCGGCCGCCGTCTCCGGATAGAAGAGCGGGATGTGCTCCTCGGCCCGCCCCTGTCGCTTGAGGTCGATGGGCAGCAGATCGGGCCGGGCGGTGATGAGGAACCAGAGGATCTTGCCGCGGTTGCGCGTGTCGCCCATGAAGGCGGCGATCTGCGCGAAGACGCGGTTCTGGGTGCCGGAATCCCCCTGCTGCTCGCGGTTGCCGAGCGCGGCGTCGGCCTCGTCCACCATCACGCCGACGGGAGTGAGCGAGGCGAGGATCTTGAGGATGCGCTCCAGGTTGGCCTCCGTGGCCCCTACCCACATGGAGCGGAAGTTCTTGAGCTTGACGCAGGGAAAGCCGATCTCGTTGGCGAAGCACTCGACGAGGAAGGTCTTGGCGCTCCCCACCGGGCCGCAGACGAGATAGCCCATGGGCACGGCGGCCGGATTGCCGCGCGCGATGGCGCGGGAGGCGCGGCGCAGGCGGTCCTTCACCGCCGGCATGCCGGCCACCATCGAGAGGTCGAATTTGGGCTCCAGATATTCGAGGAGACCCAGCCCTTCGGTCTCGATGACCTCCTTCTTCACCCGCCGCACCCGCTCGCGCGTGAGCCGGTCGCCGTTGGCGTCGGTGCCGTCGAGGAGCTGGCCGATCTGCACCCGCGTCATGCCGGCGGTCAGCTCGGCGAGGCGCGCCGCCGGCAGGTCCGACTTGGCGGCGTACCAATCGGACGAGCGGACGGCTTCCAGGTAGGTCAGCCGCTCGGCGGGATCCGGCCGCACGATCTCGACCTCGCGCGTGCCGTGGGCGCGCACCAGCTTGGCGTCCAGCTCCGCCAGGCTCTCGGTGACCAGGACGACGACGACGTTCTTGGCCAGCAGCACCGGGTCCTGCGACCACTTGCGGAGGTAGACCAGCACGGCGCGGTCCTCCGGCGTGCGATAGGCGACCTCGGCCGCCGGCACGATGGTCTCGGCGAACGGCAGCAGCAGCACCACGGGCCGGGCCGGCTGCAGCGCGGCGCAATGGCGGAAGTAGGAGTCGAGCAGGGCGAAGCAATTGGCGGCGTCGCGCGGCAGGCCGTCCGCCCAGCTCGTGCCGTGCACGGTGTCATAGCCGCGCAGCCGCTCCTGGAAGTGACCCCGCGCGGCGGACGTGGCAAAGCCCAGGCCCTCGGCGCGGTTGTAGGTGACGATCGACGGCCAGCCGGCGAAGAGCTGCTGCTCCAGGAAGTCGTCGAGCGAGAGGAAGCGCAGCCCGG
>DATBGJ010000621.1:0-3079 GCA_036558045.1 Thermoanaerobaculia bacterium | reverse complement strand
GTGCCGCGGTGCACCACGTCCGAAGCCACGCTGCCAAGCAGGAAGCGCTCGAAGCCGCCGCGCCCATGGGTGCCGAGCACCACAAGGTCCGCTCTCCACTCCGCGCCACGGGTGCGGATGGCCGCCTCCACCTCGCCCTGGACGACCTGGGCCGAGACCGGCCGTCCACTCCGGCTGGCGTTCTGCGCCACGAAGCGCTCCACGTCCCGCGTGACCTTCTCCTCGTCCATCTCGCACGGGCTGGCCACGGCGAAGATTCCCGGATCCTCGCTCGCCATCACGTAGAGAGCTTCCCACTGCGCGTCCGGGGCGGCCAGCGGCTCGAGCAGCGCCAAGCCGCGGCGGAACGCCTCTCCCGAGAGCAGCGAGAGGTCCACCGGCAGCAGCACCTTGCGGAAGGGAATCTCCAGAGGACCGCGCACCAGGAGCACCGGCCGGAGCGACTTCCGGATCACCCGGTCGGCGGTCGAGCCGAGCATCTTGGCGAGCCGCGGCGACTCGGCGGAGCCCACCACCAGGAGGTCCGCGTCAAGAGCTTCCGCGATCCCGATCAGGATGCGGTGGGGCGAGCCTTGCTCCACCATCCGGCCTGCCAGCTCTTCGCCGCGGATCCTCAGGCGATCGATCTGCTCCTCCAGGCGGCGCTCGGCGAGCTTTCTCTCCGCCTCCAGCGCCTCAACGAGGACGATCTCCGCCATATAGGGGGTGTCGCCGCCATAGGCCATCCTCGGCTGGAAGGCGTGGACCAGCACGACCTTCGCCCCCGCCGCTCGTGCCACCCGCAAACCGCTCTCGACCACCGGATCGCTCATCTCAGTGAGCGAGGTGCCGATGATCACCGTCTGAATCTTCTTGTTCATGACTCGCCTCCTGAGGGAAAGGGGAAGATCTAACTAACTAACCTCCCGGCCTCATGACACGACTCTAGAGGTTGTCTCGGCCTCGCGTCGCCACACGCGCACGCGGGTTGTTAGATCCGTTGGGGTGGTGCGAGACGGAGACGATCCCTACCCTTGCGAGAGCCTGTTCTCACCCGGCGGGGTGGCGTGCTCATGCCTCCACTGTCTCCATCTCGCCGGCCGGCACGGCGGTCACCTCGAAGACCGGCGGCTCGAGGATGTGGCGCTTGACCGTGCACTGATCGGCGGCGCGGACGATGGCTTCCCGGTACTTCTCGGGGAAGCCCGGGGGAAGCTGGATCTCGAGGCGCACGGCGGCGAGGCGCTTGGCCTCCGGATCTCTCTCAACGGCGAGCGTCACGCCGAGACCCTCCGTTGCGATCCCCCGCTGCTGGCAGAAGCGCAGGGCGAAAAGTCCGGCGCAGGTGCCGAGCGACGCCAGGAAGAGATCGAACGGTTCCGGCGCCGCGCCCCGCCCGCCGTACTCGACCCTCTGATCCGTATGGACGGTGAAGCCTTTGAAATGGGCGTCGACGGCCGCGCCGCCCGGAAAGGTGATGGTCATGCTCATGGCAGTTCCTCCTCTACGTTGAAGCCCTCTATCCCCACCAGCTCTGCAGGATCGTCATGTAGTTCGCCCGCTCGTGGGCTCCCGGGTTGGGGCAGCGCAGCAGGTTCATGCTGCCCTTCATCTGCGCCAGCGAGTCGTACTCGTGCTCCTCCAGCCAGAGGGCGAGGTCGCGCCGCAAGTTGGTCAACTGCTCCGGACCGTGACGCAGGAGGGTGGAGACGAGCTGCACGGCGTCGGCTCCGGCCATGACCGCTTTCACTGCGTCCAGACTGGTGTGAACGCCGCCGGTCACCGCGAGCGAGGTGTCGATCCTTCCCGAAAGGACGGCGAGCCAGCGCAGGCGCAGCAGCAGCTCGGAGGAGTCCGAGAGGCGCAGCGTGGGCGCCACCTCCAGGGTCTCGACGTCGATGTCCGGCTGGTAGAAGCGGTTGAAGAGCACGAGGCCATCGGCGCCGCGCTCGGCAAGGCGGCGCGCGAAGTGGGAGAGCGAGGTGTAGAACGGCGAGAGCTTGACCGCCACCGGGACGCCGATCTCGTGCTTGATCGCCTCCAGCATATGGAGAGTCCGCTGCTCGGCGATCTCACTGCTGTCGTTGAAATCCGTGGCAATGGCGTAGACATTGAGCTCCAGGGCGTCCGCGCCGGCGTGCTCCATCAGCCGGGCGTAGCCGAGCCAGCCGCCGTGCGTGGTGCCGTTGAGCGAGGCGATGACGGGCACCGACACCACGGCCTTGAGCTTGTGGATGTGCTCGAGGTACTCCTCCGGCCCGAGAGCGAACGAGTCGGGGTCGGGCAGGTAGGTCAGCGCCTCGGCATAGGACTCGCTGGGCAGATCCAGAAAGCGGGCTACCGCCATCTGCTCGCGGGTGATCTGCTCCTCGAACAGCGAGTGCATGACGATGGCCGCGGCGCCGGCGTCCTCCAGCCGGCGGACCGTATCGAGGTCGTCCACCAAAGGCGAGGCGCCGGGCAGGAACGGATGCGGCAACCGGAATCCGAGATAGGTGGTCGACAAGTCCATTGGATTGCCTCCTGCAGTCTCCTCCTCCCGAAATGGGTTCGGCCCGCACCCGCGCGGCGAGTTGTGTCTCGTCCCCGGATGCGGGCCTACAGGCGCCGGCTTCGAGCTTCACCGCGCAGCCGGTCAGTTGACCGGGATCTCCTGCGCCTTGGGCGGCTCCTTGGCCGGCATCCTCCTTGGAGCCCGTCTGGTTGGCTTCTTTTCCAGGCTCCGAGGACAGCGTAGCGGCGAGCGCGCTCGCGACCCACGCTCGTTCGGGTGGTCCCGCGAGCGCGGACGGGTAGGCCGCCGGCCTGCCCCGGCAGACGTTGCGGCTTGACCCTGGCACGGCTAAAAAGATAAGGAACAGGAGGAGAACGCCATGAACTGGCAAGAAGCCCGAGACCGCGAGCTGGCCCACTGGTCCGCCATCCGCAACGCCATCGGCACCGCCGCGCCGGTGGACCTGCTCACCGAGATCAACGCCGCCGACGCCTTCTGCGATAAGGCCCGCGAGGAACCCGGCGAATCTCTCGACTACTGCGCCCGCTGCCGCTTCTATCAGCAGTTCGGCGGCTGCCGCGAGGCGAGCGGACGCATGAGCGAGCG
>DATBGJ010000620.1:0-2687 GCA_036558045.1 Thermoanaerobaculia bacterium | reverse complement strand
CCCCTCTCTCCCCTTGGGAGAGAGGGGTCAGGGGAGTGAGGGCTTCGGAGGGCAGGCCGCCGAAAAATTCACAGACTCTTTGGGAGAGGAGCGCGCGGGGAGCGACGAGGTTCGGCTTCTGCTAAACTCCACGGGTTCCGTGACTTCCGGAAGCGTGAGCGGCCCCTTGATCGGCAGCACGGTCTCGCACTACCAGATCCTCGAGCGCCTCGGCGGCGGGGGCATGGGCGTCGTCTACAAGGCGCGCGACCTGCGGCTCGACCGGCTCGTCGCCCTCAAGTTCCTCGCCTCGCAGCGCGGCGCGCCCGAGGAGCAGAAGCGGCGCTTCATCCGCGAGGCCAAGGCGGCGTCGTCGCTCGATCATCCGAACCTCTGCACCATCTTCGAGATCGGCGAGACCGAGGACGGCGCGCTGTTCATCGCCATGGCGCTCTACGCGGGCGAGACGCTGCGCGACCGCGTCGCGCGCGGCCCGCTCCCCCTCGCCGAGGCGGTGGAGATCGCCGGGCAGATCGCCGCCGGCCTCGCCCGCGCCCACGAGCGCGGGATCGTCCACCGCGACGTCAAGCCGGCCAACGTCATCGTCACCGCCGAGGGCCAGGCGAAGCTCCTCGACTTCGGCATCGCCAAGCTGGCCGATCAGTCGCGGCTCACCCGCGCCGGCACGGCGATGGGCACGACGGCGTACATCTCGCCCGAGCAGCTCTTCGGCGAGCCCGCCGGCCCCGCCGCCGACGTCTGGTCGCTGGGGGTGGTGCTCTACCAGTCGGTGACCGGCCGGCTGCCCTTCGAGGCGGCGTCGGAGAAGGAGATGGCGCGGGCGATCGTCGAGCACGAGCCGCGGCCGCTCGCCGCCCTGCGGCCGGGCGTGCCGGCGGCGCTGCAGCGGATCGTGACGCGCGCGCTGGCGAAACGGCCGGCCGAGCGCTACGCGCGGATGGAGGCGCTGCGCGCGGACCTCGTGAGCCTGGCGGCGGAGCTGGGCTCGCCGCCGGCGGCGGCGGACGAGGACCGCACCTTGCTGGAGATCCCCGCCGCCGCGCCCTCGCGCCCGGGCCCGCGGGAGGCCGCGCTGCTGGCGCCCACGGCCGGGCCTTTCGAGGTCCTGGAGCCGCTCGGCGGCGGCGGCATGGGCATCGTCTGCAAGGCCCGCGACACGCGCCTCGACCGCGTCGTGGCGCTCAAGTTCCTGCCCTGGGAGCTGACGCGGGACCCGGATGCCAAGCGGCGCTTCATGCAGGAGGCGCACGCCGCCTCGGCGCTGGAGCACCCGAACATCTGCACCATCCTGGAGGTGGGGGAGACCTCCGACGGCCGGCTCTATCTCGCCATGCCGTGCTACGACGGCGAGACCCTGCGGCGCAAGCTGGAGCGCGGGCCGCTGCCCGTCGAGGAGGCGATGGAGATCGCCGAGCAGATCGCCCGCGGCCTCGCCAAGGCGCACCGCGGCGGCATCGTCCACCGCGACGTCAAGCCGGCCAACCTCGTGGTCACCGAGGACGGCGTGGTGAAGATCCTGGATTTCGGCCTCGCCAAGCTCGCGGGAGAAGTAGCGATCTCCCACACCGGCTCCTCGGCCGGCACGCCGGCGTACATGTCCCCCGAGCAGGCGCGGGGCGAGGAGGTGGACGCCCGCACGGATCTCTGGTCGCTCGGCGTCGTGCTCTACGAGATGCTCGCCGGCCGGCGGCCGTTCCGGGCGGAGGCTGAGCAGGCGGTGCTCTACGCCATCCTCAACCAGCGCCCGCAGCCGCTGCGGGAGGTGCGGCCCGAGGTGCCGCCGGAGCTCGAGCGCATCGTCGGCCGGCTGCTGGCGAAGGAGCCGGTGGAGCGCTACGCCTCGGCCGACGAGGTGTTCGCCGATCTGCGCGCCCTGCGCGGCGCCACCCTGACCGGCACGATGCTGCTGCGGCCGCCGCGGACGGGAGTCCGGCCGTGGGTGTGGGGAGCCGCCGCCTTAGGGGTGATCCTGGCCATCCTCGGGATCCGCTTCCTGCCGCGCTTCGGCGAGCCCGAGGCCCCCCTGCAAGCCACCTATACGCGGCTGACCGATCAGGAAGGACGAGAGCTGTTCCCGAGCCTGTCTCCGGACGGCGAATACTTCGTCTACGCGCGGGAGACCACGCCCGGGAATCGCGACGTCTACCTGCAACGGATCGGCGGCAGCAATCCGATCAATCTGACGCCGGACTCGCCGGTAGAGGACACTCAGCCCGCCTACTCGCCGGACGGCAAGACCCTTGCCTTCCGTTCGGAGCGAGACGGCGGCGGCATCTTTCTGATGGGCGCGACGGGCGAGTCGGTGCGCCGGCTCACCGACTTCGGCTACAACCCGGCATGGTCTCCCGACGGGCGGGAGATTCTCGTCGGTTCCCAGAAGATCGAGGACGTCCAAGGAAGGACAGGTTCCAGCCAGCTCTGGCGGGTCGAGACCGCGACCGGTCGCCGCCGGCTCGCGATCCGCAGCGACGCCGTTCAACCGAGCTGGTCTCCCGGTGGACGGAGAATCGCTTATTGGAGCGTGCCTGCGGATTCCGCGCAGCGCGTCCTGCTGACCAGCCGGCCCGACGGTGGGGATCCGGTTCGGGCGGTCGATGACCGCTATCTCAACTGGAATCCTGTCTGGTCGCCGGACGGGAGGTACCTCTTCTTCGCCAGCGACCGGAGCGGCAGCATGAATCTCTGGC
>DATBGJ010000619.1:0-1938 GCA_036558045.1 Thermoanaerobaculia bacterium | reverse complement strand
GAGCCGCGGTCGTTGAGGTAGACCAGGATGCGGCCGCGATACCGCTTGTTCGAAACGCGGACGCTCGCGACGCTCAACGGCGAGACCGTGAGCCAGCGGCCGGCGCGGACGGTCGAGCTCTGCCCCTGCTCCAGCCGCAGGGCCGGCTCGGTGACGCCGGCGCCCTCGTTCACGATGAAGGCGCCGGTGACGCCGATGGCGCCCAGGCGCCGCATGTCGGCCTCGGCCGCTTCCCGCGTGGGATAGCGCCCCACGCGTACGCGATAGAGATCGACGCCGGCGTCGAAGAAGGCCTCGCCAGGCTGGCCCGACTCCCGCTCCAGCCGGCGGGCGAGGTCCTGGGCCTGGCGCTCGTCGCGCAACGCGGCCACCTGCAAGCGGTAGTACCCCTTCTGCGCCGCCGCCGCGGCCGGCTCCACCTTGAGCGCCGCGCCCACGGCCACCGGCTGGCCGTCCACCGCCACCTCCAGCGCCTCCTCGCAACAGGGGAACGTCACCGACTGGAGGTCGCTCGCCAGCCCGACCTTGACCATCAGCGGCTCTTTCCCGGCCGGCAGCTCGGGCTCCGGCTCGGCCGGCGCGGGCTCCTTCGGGATCACCGGCTCCGGCGCGGGCGGGGCCGGCTCGGGAGGCGGCTGTGCGGGAGGCGCGGGAGGCACGCGGGGATTCGGCTTCGGCGTACAGCCGGCGGCCAGGAGCAGGACGGCGATGACGGCGAGGAGACGACGGCGCTTCACGCGGCCTGCACCTCGAGCGGACGGCGGATCTCGCGCCCGGTCTCGCTGCGCACCAGGGCCACCAACGAGCCGGCCAGCGCCAGGGCGAGCAGCGTGTCCGGCAAACCCTGCAGAAGAAGGATGATCAATTGCACCCCCGCGCGCAGACGCGGCGCACCGGAGAGCAGAGACACGGCGGTGACCGAGAGAGGGACGAACACCGTCGCGAGCACGACCGCGGCCGCCACGAAGATCAACGTCAGGGCGGTCACCGCTCCCAGCCGGCGGCCGAGCACCGAGAGACCGCGGCGCGCCGACGTGCGCAAGCCCGAGCCCTCCCGCGCCAGGTCGGCCTGCGTAACCTCGAACCAGAGGCCGAGCACGAAGATGAGGAACCCGACCGGCAGCGCCCCGCCGCAGCCAATGCCCAGCACGGCGGGCGTGCCCCACTGACTGCCTCCCACGCCGAGAGAGATCAGCCAGAACAGAACCACCACCGCCATCAGCAGGGCCAGTCCCCAGAAGAGGACGAGCATGCCGAAAAACCGCCACACGTAAAGGCCGCCCCAGCCGAGGAAGTCGCGCGCGCTGAAGGTGCGGAAGAGCAGCCGGTCGCGGCGGCCGCCCGGCAGCGCCTGCCGGTCCGCCGCGGTGAGGATGCCGTACGTGCCCGCCTGCAAGAAGCAATGGAAAAGGAGCGCCAGCAGGCACGTCGCGAGCATGGCCGTCAGCCCCAGCCAGAACGACGGAGAGAAATCCGCCAGCCTGCGGAGCATCGTCTCGATGCCGCGCGCGCTCCACCAAGGAGCTCCGGACGCGTCCATGCCGAGGATCGACAAAGCAAGAACGAGGCCGAGCGCCGTCAGGGCCGCGAAGAGGAAGGACGCCAGCCACTGGATCACCACCAGCTCCCAATTGGCCGCGAGGTTCAACCAGCCGCGGCGCAGACAATCGGCGGCGGAGAGCCTCATCGCAGGTGCGCCCCGTGCACCGCGTGCTCGCGCCGGAAGTCCTCGACGGCGTCGAGCACCACCGGCTGGGCCATCTCATAGAGCCGGCTGACGAGCATGGCGGGGAGGCGGGAGGTGAGGAGCGTCACGTCGTCGAGCGGGACGGGCTCGGTATCGCGGCCGCGGTCCAGATTGGACGCGCGGGGCTTGGCGGCCTTCCCTGGAGTCGGCTCCAGCCGGTAGTTCGTCGTGAACAGGGTCGACAACCGCCA
>DATBGJ010000618.1:0-2780 GCA_036558045.1 Thermoanaerobaculia bacterium | reverse complement strand
GGTGCCGGTGGAATCGGGATGCGCCTTGGCCTGGGTCTTCTTGACGGCGCTCAGGATGCCGATGCCGATCAGGCAGATGACGCCGACGGCGATCCAGTGCGTGGGCATCCCCGCCAGGTGTGCCCCCAGGGCCAGCCCGATGACGAGGATGATGAAGCCGATGAGGTATACGCTGAACGAGGACGACATGGGATTCCTCCGTGTTTTCCGAAGACCGGGCGGACCGGTGCCGCCCCTCCTCGGGAATTCAAAAGGCGGGCCAACCGGAGCTGCTCAGGCCCGGCTGTCCCAGAGGACGTCGGGGATTCCGCGCCGCAGATTCTCGTACCGGGCCATGACGAAGAGGGCGTCCGACAGCCGGTTGAGGTACCTCACGACGAGAGGACCGACAGCCTCCTGGCGTGACAGCGCGATCACACGGCGCTCGGCGCGGCGGCAGACGGTGCGGGCCACGTGGAGCTGCGCCGCGCCCGGCGAGCCGCCCGGCAGGATGAAGTTCTCCAGCGGCGGGAGCTCCGCCGAGAGATCGTCCATCAGCCGCTCCAGCGCCTCCACGTGCCGCTCCTCGATGACCGGCACGGGCCTCGCCGCCTTGTCCTCCTCCAGGATGCAGAGGTCGGAGCCGAGGTTGAACAGGTCGTTCTGCACCCGCGTCAGGAATTCGGCCAACCGGCCATGCAGGCCGAGGGCGAGGGCCACCCCGATCGCCGAGCTCAGCTCGTCCACCGTACCGTAGGCTTCGATCCGGAGCGAGTCCTTGCGCACCCGCTGCCCGCCGCCGAGGCCGGTGGTGCCGTCGTCCCCCGTGCGCGTGTAGACCTTGGTGATGCGCGGCATGGCGAGGTGTACCGTACCGGAGCCGGAGATAGGGTTCAACCGTTAAACTCCCGGAGATCGCCCATGATGTCCTTCCGTTCCAACTACCTCTCCAATCTCAACCTTCCTCTTAGCTCCGTTTGGTTGTTAACCGACATTGCCGAGGCCAAGGGGAGGCAGGGCCTCTATGCCCGTTCGCCCGAGACGTTGACCTCGCTTCGCCGGACCGCGCTGATCCAGAGCGTCGAGTCCTCCAACCGCATCGAAGGCGTCACCGTGGCGCCGGAGCGGCTGCGCCCCCTCGTGCTGGAGGACGCCCGCCCGCGGGACCGCTCCGAGGAGGAGATCCAGGGATATCGCCGGGCCCTGGAGCTGATCCACGCCGAGGCCCGAACCCTGGAAATCACGCCCGAGCTTCTCCAGCGTCTCCACGCCACGATCCAGGAAGGCAGCGGAGACGCCGGTCAGTGGAAACGGGTGAGCAACGAGATCGTCGAGCTGCGCGAAGGCGCGGCGCCCGTCGTCCGGTTCCGCCCTGTCGGCGTGGCGGAGACGCCCGCGGCCGTCGAGGAGCTCTGCCTGCTCTATCGCCATGCCCTCAACCAGGATCTGGCTCCTCCGCTCGTCGTCGTCGCCGCACTGGTGTTCGACTTTCTCTGCATCCATCCATTCCGGGACGGCAATGGGCGCGTCTCCCGGCTCCTCACCCTTCTCGCCCTTTACCAGCACGGCTTCGAGGCTGGCCGCTACATCAGCCTGGAGCGTCTCGTCGAAGAAGCCAGGACGGAGTATTACGAGGTGCTTCAGCTCAGCTCGCAAGGCTGGCACGAGGGGCGGCACGATCTGCTGCCGTGGCTCAACTATTTCCTCACGATCCTGAAGAGAGCGTATAAGGAGTGGGAGAAGGCTGCGGCGACTGGATAGACTCCCGGCGTGCCCGTTCTCCCCGGCCTTTACCTTACCCTCCTCGCTTTCCTTCTCGCGCGCGCTCTCCGGAGATGGTGGGACCCCGTCCCGTTGCGCGTCTGGGCGGTGTTCGCGGCCGTTCTCCTCATCCTTTTCGGACCGGCGCTCTTCCTGGGCAAGGTCCTGCTCCCTGCGGACATCCTGCCCGGCATCGTTCCGGAGGAGGAGATCGGAAAGCCTCTCGCAGGCAACCCCCTCCAGCGCGATCTGGTGACGCAGATCATCCCCTGGCAGGCCCAGGTGCGCCGGGCGTTGCGCGCCGGGCAGTGGCCGATGTGGAACGACCTCGCCGGCGCCGGCATGCCGCTGATGGCGGATCCGCAGTCGCAGGTCCTGCAGCCGCTCGTCCTACTGGCGCTGCCGCTCCCCTTGCCGCAGGCGGTCTCCGTGACAGCGGGACTGCGTGCGTTGATCGCGCTGGTTTTCTTCTTCCTGCTGCTCCGGCGTCAGGGGCTTTCCGAAGAGGCCGCCCTGTTCGGCAGCCTCGCCTTCGGTCTCGGCGGATTTCTCCTCCTCTGGCTGAGCTGGCCGATCGGCAACTCGCCCGCGCTGCTGCCGCTCGTGCTCTACGCCCTGGTGATGACGGACGCGCGCGGCGCCCGGCGGGACTTCCTGCTGCTCACCCTGGCGATCGCGGCGTTGCTGGCCGGCGGGCATCCCGAGACGATCCTCTACGTCGTGGCGGTGGGGAGCCTCTTCGCGATATCCCGCCTCGTCCACCCGATACATCCGGATCGCCTGCGGCTCCTGGGGCGCTGGGCTCTCGCCGCCGGAATCGCCTTCGGATTGACGGCGCCGGCGCTGGTGCCCGCGATGCGGTTCCTTCCCCAGACCCACCGCGCTCACCTGGTGGAGCTGCGCAACGAGCGGCTGGAGGAAGGTCCCACCCTGGCCGGCTGGCAAACCGCGGCGGAACGGCGACAGACCTCGGAGGGGATCGAAAAGCGGCTGGTGCCGGTCTTCGCGCCGAACGCTTTCGGCAACAGCCGCTGGAGCGA
>DATBGJ010000617.1:0-5575 GCA_036558045.1 Thermoanaerobaculia bacterium | reverse complement strand
AAGGACGCCTGCAAAGTGGCCTTCCTCGGTGGCCTCCATCTTCACGCGCCGCGCTCCATATTGACCGCCAAACCACAGCGTACCGGCCAGCGGCTCGGAGCCCAGCCGCAAGCGGCCCTCGACGGCGATGCGATGAAGCTGGATCGACTGCCGCGTCGAGCTGTCGAGCTGGCGCGCGGGCTCGGAGTGGACCCGGTTGCCCTTGGAGTCCAAGACATCCACCTGGAACCATCCTGGCGACTGCTCCGCCACCGTAAAGCGCCCATCCGCGTCCGCTGAGCCGTCGTAGACAAAGGGTGCCGGCCGGGAATCTTCGGCGCGGCGAATCACCTGTGCGTGCCAAGGCTCACCCCACTCGTCGAGCGGAGGCGTGATCTCGAATTCCAGCGTGATCGGCTGCGTCAGCAGGAGCGGCTCCGGGAGAAACGTCTCCTCTTGCGGCGCGATGCGGACATCGGCAACGCGCGCTGGCGCCAGACCAGGCTGTCGAACCTCCAGGGCATAGCTCCCGGGTGCGAGGCCGGTGATCTGGAGGAAGCCGTCCTTGCTCACCGGCCGCTCGACGGCGATGCGATCCAGCTCGAGGACGGCTTTGACGTCGGTGTCGCAGGCGGCGAGGAACGAGAGCCGGGCCACGGCGTGCGCGGGATCGAGCGTGCCGCCCTCGACCGCGACCCAGGCTGCCAACGAGCCACCACGCTCGAGCTGCAATGTGCCCAACGATCGGGTCTTGGCGGGCAACACCTCGATCCCCCAGCGGTACTGCGGGGTGAAGCCCTCGGCGGCGATGGCCAGATCGAACGTCGCGGCCGGCAGAGAGCAGCTCCAGTTGCCCTCTTCGTCGACCGGGCAGGCGAGAGCTCCCGCCGGCATCGGAGGCCGTTTGAACAACGCCGGCGCGGCGACGGTCTTCACGAGCACTTCCCGAGGCGGCGTGACACCCTTCCGTTGGACCTTGACGCACCCGGCGATCTTTCCCAAGGGCCAAAGGTCGAGCTCGAGCCGGGACGTCTCGCCGGCGCGGCCGACGACCAGGGTCTTGCGACGCACCCAGAAGCCCGGGAGATCCGCCGAGACCTCCCAACTCGAACCCGCAGCCAGTTGCAGCTTGAGCGGCTCTCCGGCTTTGACCGGATAGCGGACCGCCGGTCCTTCCCGGGCGGCCGAAGGCTGCAGGAGCACGTCCCACGACGGCGGCAGCGTCGCGTCCTCAATCAGGCGATACATGACCTCGACCGCAGCCTGCGCACTCGCCGAAGGCGTGTCGGCCCACGTAGACGTTGCCGCCGGGGCGGCCAGCAACAGAGCTAGGGTGACGGCTAAACGGCCAAGTCGCATGATCTATATAGGGGGCCTGCCACCGCTACCGCCGCAACTGAAGCACTCGGCCGGGCAAAAACCGCTGGTCTGGCATTGGTTGCCGCCGCCACCCCAACCGCCGCCACCTCCACCCCCTGATCCCCCTCCAGAGCCCGTGCAAGCACTACCCGAGAAGGTGCAACAACAACTCGCTTCCTCGGGGGTTGTGCAAACCGTGTAGCCGGAATCGCCTGGCCCAGCCGGCACACATGTCTCGTCACCCCAGAATTCGTGGCATTTCTCGCAGGCTCCCGCAGGTTGCGGAGTCAGGAGAACAAAGAGTGTCACCGCGAAACCCACCACTACGCTCGCCGTGAGGTGGCGCACCAAGGCCCTCCTTTCTAATATCAGCATTGACATTACCCATTCATTTTATGAATGTCAAGAGGATGTCCCCGCGCCGCCGCCGAAACGCCGCCGGCGCATAATCAGAAGCAAGTCACATCAAGGGAGGGTATTGAGATGCGCCAGTGCGGTGGACGTTGGGTCTACGCCCTCGATCACGCATCGGCCGAGCCGGCGCCGAAGCCATAAGGAACGTCGGAAGCCCTGCCGCCGCTACTTGGATGTGCACCCGGCGATGATGCGCCAGCGGCCGTCTTCCTTCAGCCAGACGCGCATGAACTTGAGCGTGCCGGTGAACCGCGGGCCCTCGTAGTAGCCCTGGCAGGTCACGACCACGGCCGGGCCGTGCTCGACGAGCTCGTAGTCGCTCATCTCGACCTTGGTGAACTTCTGGCCCTTCCCCGATCCGGGTCGGTGCGCCTCGACGACCTTGGCTTTCAGTTGCTGGCCGTCCAGGACCACGTCGGCGGCGAGGTACTCCTCGAAGAACGTGGGATCCGGCCCCAGCTCCGCCTGGCGCAGGCGCTCCTCCAATTGCATGATCTCGTCGGTTGTGCTCATGGGGCCATAGTATGATGAGGCCTGATCTGACTACAGCCGATTCTTCGAGGAGGGATTCATGAGACTTCGTTTCAGCCTCTGGCGTCCTTGCTTCGCGTTGGCCGCGCTGTTGATCCTGATCGGCGGGCCGCAGCATCCCGGCGGCTCCATGGCGGAGATGCTCGCGCATCCGAAATGGGTTCCGTCGCACGCCTTCATCCTGGCGGGATTCCTCGCCATGCTGGCCGGGCTGATCCTCTACCAACGGAGCGCCGCTCTCCCCGAGCGGACGCGGCGGTGGGCCCGCATCGCCACGTTCGGCACCATCCTCCAGGCCGTGGAGATGGCGTTCCATACCGCGGCGTATGTGGACCACGCGAATCTCATGGCGGGCAGGGCGACGCCGGTTCTCACCACGCACCTCTGGCTGGCCGTGATCTTCTACCCCATCTTCGCGGTGACCGTCATTGGGTTCATCGTCGCGACCCTGCGGGACCGTTCGCTGGGATCTCCCTGGATCGGCTGGCTGGGAATCCTGGGCGCGCTGGCGCACGGGGCGGCGGCGCCTCTGGTGGTCCTTTTCAAGGTGCAGGAGGCGAGGATCCTCTTCCCGCTCCTCATGCTGCTGGCGTTCTGGCTGATCCTCGCGGCGCTCTGGCCGGTACGGGTGAGGGCGGAACGGACACGTGCGGACGGTCCGGCGATGGAACCGGCCGCCGGCTAGGTAGACCGGCGCCTGAGTTGCCTTGAAATTCCGCCAGGAGTGGGTGGATTTTCAAGGCGGCCGGACCGGCAACCGCCGTGCTACTCTCCCTCGCCGCCGTGTTTCTCCTGGTGAAGCCAACCGCGGAACGGATCGAGGGGTTCCTCGCCGCGCAGCAACATCGCCCGTTCTCCTATCGCGAGGTCGGCTACTCGCGCCGGGGCGGTCCGCCGGGATACACGGTGGACCACAACCGCGTGCGCCTCGGCGAGGGGCGCGCCACGTTCGCGCGCGCCGTGGAGGCGATCCGGAGCTGGAAGATGTTCGACCTCGGCTGGGTCGCGGCCTTTCCGGCCGCGGACGCGATCCAGCCCGGTGCGCTCGTGGCGGTGCGCTGCCGGCACTTCGGCTTCTGGTCGCTGAACGCCTGCCGGATCGTATACCTGGTGGACGACGAAGGCCCCGTCGTGCGCTTCGGCTTCGCCTACGGCACGCTGCCGGATCACGCCGAGCGGGGCGAGGAGCGGTTCACCGTGGAATGGCACCATGGAGACGGCTCGGTGTGGTACGACATCTGCGCCTTCTCGCGGCCGAACCATCCCATGGCCAGGCTCGGCTATCCTCTCGCCCGCCTGCTGCAGAAGCGCTTCGTGAGGTTCTCCAAGCGGGCCATGGCGCGCGCCGCCGCGGCGCCGTTCCCCGCGCGAGGTTCGCGATGACGTTCGCCTATCAGACCGCCGAGAACAATCCTCTGGTCGCCGTCTTCGTCCCGGCGTCCGGACGCTTCTCACGCCTGTGCTTCGACGTCCACGCCGAGGACGAGATGTTCCTCCACTACTGGAATCTCCTGGGGGGAGACCGCGACCGGGCGCTCGCCGTCTACTTCGACTCCGGGCGGCGGATCTGGGAGACGATGGCAACGGTCCTCCGCTGGCGCTTCGGCGAGCTGAGACCGGATCTCCAGCTCCTCGATTTCGCCAGCGGCTACGGCCGGGTGACCCGCTTCGCCGCCGTGGACCTGCCGCCGGAGCGGATCTGGGTGGCGGACGTCTATGAAGGCGGCGTGCGCTTCCAGAATCGGGCGTTCGGCGTCCACGGCCTCGTCTCGCACGCCGATCCCGATCGCTTCAAGTGCGGCGAGACCTTCGATACCGTTGCGGTCTCTTCGCTGTTCACCCATCTGCCGGAGGCGAGTTTCCGCGCCTGGATACGGCGGCTCTTCGGCCTGCTCCGTCCCGGCGGCGTGCTCGCCTTCAGCGTGCACGACGAGGTCCTCCTGCCGCCCGGGCGGGAGCTGCCGCCGTCCGGCATCCTGTTCGAGCGCGTGAGCGAGAGCGGCTCGCTGCCTACCGAGCAGTACGGGACGTCATGGGTCAACGAGGCCTTCGTCCGCCGCGTCCTCGCCGAGGCGGCGCCGGGCGCTTCGCTCCATCGCGTGCCTCGGGGTCTGCTCTCCTTTCAGGACCTCTACGTGGCCGTGCCCGAGGCGGACTGCGACTTCACCGGCCTGCCGTTGCGGGCGGCGCCGGACGGCTTCGTCGAGCACTGCTCGCTCGTCGCCGGCCGCCTGCGGCTGGCGGGCTGGGTGGTGGACCGGGCCCGCGGCGCCGCTCCGCGCGAGCTGCGCATCTCGATCGGCGGGACCTGCGCCGTCCTCCATGACTTCGAGGTCCGGGATCAGGTGGGCGCTCTGTTCCCATACGAGAAGGTCACCGGCTACGGCTGGCGCGCCGAGGTCCCCCTGTCCCCGGAAGATCTCGAAGGGCTCCTGACGATCGAGGCGGTGGACGCCGCGGGCGGGACGTCCACGCTCTACGCCGAATCCATCCCGGACGCCCTCCTCCGCTCGGCCCGGCTCGATCTCCACGCCACCCGGGTACAGCTTGAGCAACGCGGCGCCGAGCTCGCCGCAGAGATGGCGCGAGGCGAGGACCTGCGCCGGCACATCGCGGCCATGGAGGCGAGCCGGTTCTGGAAGCTGCGGAATTTGTGGTGGGAGGTGAAGAGGCGGGTGGGGTTGGCGTAATAACGCGCCTTGGACTTCGCAGGGACCTGCGCTTCGAAGCCTCACCCCCTGAGGCTTCGGAGCGCAGAACGCCTGATCCACCTCCGTCCCTTGAGGCTCCCGGATCTTCCTTTCTACGCCTCCACCGGCACCGCCCCCGCCCCCCGCTCCGTGCGCAGCTTCACCAGCGCCGCCACCGCGAGATACAGGGCGAGGAGGATCAGCAGCGCCGCCGCGACGCCGTTGAGCAGCTCGACGTCGAAGCCCTTGCTGGCGTGGAGGTTGGCCCAGGCCAGCTTGGCGAGCGCCCAGAGGGTGATCACGAGGACGAAGATCATCGGGTAGAGCGTGAAGGCGATGCGCTTGCGGGCCTGGTGGAGCCACATGGTGACGGCGAGGAGCGTCAGCGCCGCGAGGAGCTGGTTCGAGGCGCCGAAGAGGGTCCAGAACTTCTGCCACATCCCCTCGCCCGCGAAGGAGAGGAGCGCCATCGGCGCCACCACGGTCAGGACCGTGCCCACGATCGCGCCGGCCGTGCCTTTCATCCCCAGAAGCTCCTGGAGGAGGTAACGGCCCAGCCGGGTCGAGACGTCCAGGGTGTCGAAGACGAAGGTCGAGAAGGC